>JAKEEL010000123.1 GCA_022616595.1 Methylococcaceae bacterium | reverse complement strand
TATATCATCCATATTTTTTCGAGATCGTCATTGCGGCGTGCGATATGGATACGGTTTATAGCACGCTTCGATACACTTCGGCGTAACGCCGGACACTGGCCGCCCAGTTGCGTTCCTGTTCGACGAATATACGCCCCGCGTGCTGGAATTCCTTCCAGTCACCGCGACGATCCAAAAGATCCAGAATCGATCGGCTCAATGCATCGACGTTGCCGGCTTGGAATAACTGCCCGGTTTCTCCGTGTCTGATCAGTTCCTTATGACCACCCACATCGGAAGCCACCACGAGCCGACTCTGGGCCATCGCTTCAAGCGGCTTCAGCGGGGTGACCAGTTCGGTCAAGCGCATGGATAAACGCGGATAAACAAAAATATCTACCAATTGATAATAATTCTGGATTTCGTCATGCGGAACCCGCCCGGCCAAGATGACGCTTGCATCCAATTCAAGCTCGAATATTCGATTCCGGATCTGTTTTTCCTGGGGCCCGCCACCCACCAGCAGCAAACAGACATCGGGATATTCGCGCAGGATCGCGGGCATGGCTTCCAGGGCCAGCAACAATCCTTCATAGGCATAGAAGGACCCGATGAAGCCCAACACGGTCTTTCCGGTAAGTCCGAGTTGCACGGCAAGTTTTTCGTCCGGCTTCGAGAGCGTCGAAAAATGTTCGATATCGACCGAGTTCGGAACCACGGTTATCTTCGAATCCGAAAATCCACGTTGCAGCAAATCCGTGCGGATCCCGTCGCAAATCACGGTCAGTGCGGCTGCCTTCTCGAAAATGTAGCTTTCCAGCGCTCGGGTCGCGCGGTACCTGAATCCGTTTTGCCGACTGGTACCGTGATCGACCGCGGCGTCCTCCCAAAACGCGCGACATTCATAGACCAGCGGCAAACCGAATTTTTTTGTCACCATCAATGCGGCCAGGCCGTTCAGAGCCGGAGAATGTGCGTGAATGATATCCGGTCTGATCTCTTCGACGATTTCCGAGATCCTCCCCGCCAGCAAGCGTACGATTTCGAACTGCTTTATAACCGGAATCCGGGACAGCCACCAAATCGGGGCATCCGAGCGAAAAAAATGCAATCCTTCCACGGTTTCGTCCCGACTGCCGGTTATTTCGTGCTTCGCGGAGGTCACATGAAAGGTTTCCCAACCCAGCGCACGTTGCTGCTCGAGAATGGCACGGGTTCTAAACGTGTAACCGCTATGCAACGGAATGGAATGATCCAGAACATGTAGGATTCGCATTAGCTGATCCGTTACAACAATTTCAAAAGGGAAGAACGAACTTCAACCATCCACGCGCCTCCGGACGACCGCGATAATCCTGCATTCGATTCCAATCCATCCGGCAGGCCGATTTGTTTCGCCGGAACGGCCCGAAATGCGAGGGACTCCGGCTTCCCTGCCCGACTGTCACGACTTCGCTCGATCATGATCGCCGCAAATCCGCCTCAGGAACGACTCGAACATCACCAAGGACCAGAGCGGCGCCGAGTAATCCCTTTGTCCCGACTGATGCTGTCTCACCAACTGCTGCAGGGTCTTCGGATTGAAAAATCCGGTTTCCGCCAATCCTGTTTCCAATAAGGCCTCGCGCACCCGGACCTTGAGGGCCCCTCGGAACCACTCTGCCAAGGGTACCGCGAAACCCATCTTGTCGCGATACAGTATCTCATCGGGCAGACGCGATTGCAGCGCTTTTTTGAATAGATATTTTCCTTCCTGTCCCCGGAGTTTCATTTCGGGTGAAAGCCCTGACATCCATTCCACCAGCGGGTGGTCGAGCAGAGGTACGCGTACTTCCAGCGCATGGGCCATACTCGCGCGGTCGACTTTGGTCAGGATATCACCGGGCAGGTAGGTCTTCATGTCGAGATACTGGATGAGCGACAAGGGTTGGTCGGAAGGCGCCCTGAGACAGTGTTCCTGGAATACCTGACGCGAATCGTAACCCTGCAGGTCCCTTTTCAATCGATCGCTGAACAAGGCATCGCGCATTGCACCGCTCATGATGCTTACGCTGTGCAGGTAGGCATCCGAGGCGCTTCTGGCCAAGGCCTCGAAAGTTGTCTTGGCGCGGAAAATTTTCGGCGCCCAATCGAGCTTCGGATACAGGCGGCCCAACGCACCGAACAGCGGGCGGCGCACCGCGAGCGGCACACGCGAACGGATCGATTCTTCGTTGATATGCCAGCGGTGGCGCCGATAACCCGCGAGGTTTTCGTCGCCTCCGTCCCCGGACAACGCGACCGTGACCCTTTTCTTCGCGAGTTCGCATACCCGATAGGTCGGCATCGCGGAACTGTCCGCGAAGGGCTCGTCGTACAGGCCGGCCAGCTGATCGATGAGGCCGAAATCATCGGGCTCGACCGATTCGACCGCGTGATTGGTTCGATATCGATCGACGACCATCTGCGCGTACCGGGTTTCATTGAATTCGGGATTTCCGAAAGAGATCGAACAGGTATTGACGGGCGCATCGGACAGTTCCGCCATCATTGCGACAACGCCGCTGGAATCAACCCCGCCGGATAAAAAAGCGCCCAGAGGAACTTCCGAAACCAGCCTGACATTGACAGCTTCCTTGAAGCGTTTCATCAATTCTTCCTGAAGTTCCTCCTCCGACCCCTCCACGGCCGGCGCGAAGGGAATATCCCAATATCGGTCCGGATTCGGAATCGCTTTCCCGTGGCGAATTGTCAACCGACAACCCGGAGGCAGCTTCAGCACATGGTTGAGGATGGTTTTCGGGTCGGGTACATAACCGAACGTGAAATAATCCTCGATCGCTGGATGGCAAATCTCCCGCGGCAGGCCGGGATGGGCCAGCAAGGCTTTCAGTTCCGAGGCGAACAGAAACTGCTGATTCGGCAATACAGCGTAGTACAGGGGTTTGATGCCCAATCGATCGCGGGCCAGAAACAGAGTCCTGGAATTTCGATCCCAGATCGCGAAGGCAAACATCCCGCGGAAGCGCAGCACACAGTCTTCACCCCATTCTTCCCAGGCATGAACGATGGCCTCGGTATCCGAATGGGTCGCGAAGCGGTGCCCGAGCGAGCGCAATTCTTCCGACAACTCGCGAAAATTATAGATTTCGCCGTTGAAGGTCACGACCACGGAGCGGTCTTCGTTGAACAACGGTTGCTGGCCGCTCGATAAATCGATGATCGACAAACGCCGGTGACCGAATCCCAAACCCGCTTCGGTATGAATTCCTCCCTCGTCCGGGCCCCGGTGAAACTGAGTCTCGTTCATTCTGGAAAGGAGTTCTCGATCGATGGCGCGAAATTCCCTGGTATCAAATATTCCTGCAATTCCACACATATTATTTCTTCAGATTGATAGGGAGAAAAATACGTTTCCCAAGAAGAATCGGGCAAACGATGGTTATTCTCGCGCCAAATACTTTTTGACCGCGGCGCTCGATGCTTCCAACTCGCTATAAACACCGAGGTATTTTTCAACCATCCGGCCCAGACTGAATTCCTTCTTGATTCGGTCGAGTCCGTTGCGGCCATGGCACCGGCGAAGGTCCGGATTCTCGATATAAAATTCGATCGCCTTGGCCATGCTTTCGGAATCCTGTTTCGGAACGATGCGGCCGGTGATTCCGTCGACGACCAGATCCGCATTTCCGCCTACACCCGTCGCGACGACGGCCAGGCCGCTCGCCATGGCTTCCAGGATGGTATTCGAGATTCCCTCCGCAATGGAGGGCAGCACGAACAGATCCAATCCGCGCAAAATTTCCGCGATGTCATTCCGGGCACCCGGCAGCCAGGCCAGACCGCTCGCGTTTTCGGCATCCAGCAGGCGCATCGCTTCGGCGCGAAGCGGGCCGTCACCGACCAGTACCAGGCGAATCGTGTTTTTCCATTCCGGGCGCGACCGGATCAAGTACAAAAAAGCTTTGACCAGCGTAGTCTGGTCTTTCACCCCATGCATTCGACCGATCGTTCCGATCCGCACCATTCCGGGCTCAGGGAACAGAGTATCCGGCAGCGGTGCGCGCCGATCCGGATTACCGTTGAACAGGCCGGTATCCACACCGTTGCAGATGCGTGTGATTTTCCGCTCCGGAACATGGATCTTGTGACGCAGATAGTCCGCCAATTCCTGAGAGAGCGGGATGAAACGCTGGATGAGGGGCGCATAGAGGCGCCTTAAAAACTGGTATTTCAGGTTGTTGCCGAATGGATCATACACATCCCAGCCGTGTTCACTGTGCACCCGTCCCTGCACTCCCGCGAGACACGCCGGTAACTGACATTCGATCGCGGCCAGGTTGCGAGTATGCACGATATCGGGTTTTATTTCTCGAAACAGCCGGTAAACCCGAAACAGTAGTGTCCAATCCCGGCCTTCGTTTTTGTTCAGCGTGTAAACCGGAACATCGTCGCTCTGAATTCTCAACGCAAAATCACTCGAATCTTTGAGACAGACGATGCAATGACGAAACCGGTCGCGCGGAATTGCGTTGATCAAATTGACCAGCCCGTTCTCCAGGCCACCGATCCCGAGCCGATGGATGATGTGTGCGATTAACGGGGGTGATTCCGGCACGGATTCGTTTACTCCCGGGCTGCCAGGCGCAGATTGGCCTCGATCGAGGGGTTCATTTCCTCCACAAAGCGCCGCAGGACATCGGCCGCCAACGTAACGGTATCCTGATATTCGACGGACACGATAATCGCCGCGGAATCCGTGTTCCGGCCCAATAATTTCGCCTTGGCTTCGAGCAGCTTGGCCAGAAAATCATTCGCCGCGAAGTCGCCGCCGACCCAGTACCACTCCCAGACCAGCAAATGGCTCCGATTCGAGCCGAGCCGCCACTGATTGACCGGAAGCGATCGATCACTCAATTTCACACCGATTCTGCTCACTTCCAGAAGACGCCAGACTTTGTCACCGGTCCTGACCACCACGTTGTTGGAATTGATCAATTCCCGTCCCTGTTCCTGGTTTTTATAATAATAAAGCAACAGCCTGACCGGCTTCCCGGCGGAGCCGGAATAACTCGCCGTGATTTCCCTGTCCGCTCCCTGATAGTCCGGCACCCAGTCGCGGGGTCCTTCGGTGCGTACCCGGCGCCACTCTCCGCTGGATTCCGGCAGCCTGATCTCGCGCGATGGACCCGGCGATGCTTGCGCGAACGCCATACGCGAGGCCTGGACCGGCCAGATTGCGGCCGATCCGAGGGAAAGCAAGGCCGCCAGGACGAACCATTGATCTTTCGGCGAAGGCGGAACCTTCCCGGGTTGGATCGGGCGATCCGGATCGACGGCTCGGGCATCCCTCCAGAATGAACCGATCCAGAACATGAACAGCATGACGATTCCGAAGAAAAGCCAGCCGTAGATCAGATGGTCGATCCCCACCGAGAGTTTCATTCCACTGAAATGGCCGATCATGACGATCATTACCGCGCGCAAACCGTTCGCGAGGATCGGTAAAGCGAGCGAGAACCCGATGAATGCTATGCGCATCCAGCAACTCTGATAACACAGATACGCATACAGTGAACCCAGCGTCACGGATGCGATCAAATAGCGGATGCCGCTGCACGCCTCGGCCACCGACCAGTTTCCGGTCGGCAGGCTGAATGTGTTTCCGTCCCGGTAGATCGGAATTCCCGTCAGTTGAATCATACCCACCGTAAAATCCGCCGTGAAACGGACCAGTCCCGGGATCAGAAATTCGCCGAATGGCACGGAGAAAAACAAAAATGCCAGCGGAAAGGCCATTTCCCGGACGAACTTACGGCCCAGTATGGCCCAGATGGTTAAAATCACCTGGACGACCAGAAAAAACTGCTGGATGACCTGAATCTCGGCCAGATCGGCGATTATCCAGGCAAGGCCTGCCAGTAACATTCCCGTCACTGCCCAGAAATCGGGCCGCGGATGAAGGTTGGCAAAGATTTCTCGACGCTTCCAGATCAGATACGCGGTAAGGGGAAGAATCAGGAAACCGTGGGTATAGGTCTCCGAATTACTCCACGTGGATACCATCGATCGCAGGGTGGATTGATAGGCCAACATCAGCGCCGTTAAACTGATCACCAGCGTCAGCACAGGAAATCTCCACCGATTGAAATCACTGGGTCGTTGTTTGGCTTTTCCGAGCATAAAGTTGGATTTACTCGATCCTTCGGATCAGTGTCTAATTTACCGGTTTAAGAAAGGCAGAAAATATAACCGCCAGGATAAGTTCTGACGCCGATCGCAAGCACGGTTTCAGGAAAGCAAAAAAGTATCCAGCTTCTTCAGATTGTCAGACCAATTATAGTGTATTAGAACAAATTCTCGATTGGCCCGACAATTCCTTTGATCGCCGATTTTTTTTAATAATCGAATCGCCTGTTCCGCTAAAAATCGTGGATCTTCCGAGACCGAGATTTCGAGCCCGTCGCCTGGCGGAATCCCGTCCATTGCGGCAGGGGTCGCGAGTATGGGTTTATTCATGGCCATCGCTTCGAGAACCTTGTTCTGGATACCCCGCGCGATCCGCAGTGGAGTGACCGCGACCGTCGCATGATGCAAATAGGGTCTGATGTCGTCCACACGGCCAGTGACCCTGTGGCCAGCAATTTTTTCAAGCATTTTTACCTGATTCGCCGGCTTGGATCCGACGATGTAAAACCGGGCATCGGGAACACCTTGCCGAATTTCAGGAAATACCTTTTGGCTAAACCAGTTTACCGCATCGATATTGGCCCAATAATCCATGGCACCGGTGAAAACAAGCGTCGGATCGTCGTTTCCGTAAGGATTCGGATATTCCCGGTCCGGTGAAAAATAGTCCGCATCCACACCATTGTTGAAAAAATGAATTCGCTCCCGGCTTTCAGGCGCCAGATTTTCGAAGAAAGCGGCTTCGGCTTTCGAAACGAAGAAACATTGATCAAAATTCTCCGCGATTCTCCGGTCGTAGCGCAACAGACAACCGCCTTCCCGTTGATAGATCCAACTAAGAGGCCAGTTTTTCCTGCTCGCAAATTGACGCCATTTATCCGAATCGACGTCGACAAAATCGATTAACTTCAAGGCTTGTATCGAAGCCGGAACAAATTGTGCCATGACCGAGGAATAAACCAGGACTTTGCGGATTGCATGTTTCGCGATCACGTCCTTTACCCAGCGTCGCATCGAGCGATTCGGATAATAGCGAAGGGTCAGAGGCTCCCCCGATATCAAAGCAGTCAGACTGGTCAATTTTGCCAGACCCGGTCGAAACGGTACGATATGGCTGGACGCGCACAGGCTTTTCACCGGATCGATATACTGCGAATCGTTATGGTCGTCGACGAAGGTTCCAAGATGCACTCGAAACCGTTCCGCAAGGTGCCTGAACAGATGATAGGATCGGATCTTGTCCCCTTTGTTCGGCGGATACGGAATCCGATGGACGAGAAAAAGCAGGTCTTTCATTCAGGAAGCCGGGGATGCGGGGCTTGATCCAGAATTTCTCGGCCTAGCCGAGATTGCGGGAAATCCACGGACCGAGCAGCATACTGACCGGCAAAGGAAGCTTCCGCCATAAGCCGATAAAAATCCGGTACTTGGGATTTAATGGATTGATATCCGGTATTTGTCCGGATTTCACCAGATCGAATTCGTAGTGCAAGGGTTCCGGTTCGAAGCCCCAATGGGTTTTGAAGCGATAGGAACCGGTGCCCTGCTTACTCCGCCCGTAGTCGAAAACTTTGACCCCGCGTGAAACCGCGCGGTTCATCAGATCCCAGTACATGAAATCGTTGCTCTTCAACTCGCGCGCGCCCGCGGTTCCTCCGCCATAGTAAGGCAGAACTTCATCGCGGAAATAAAAGCTCATCACGCTGCTCACGGCAATGCCCTTGCGCTCGATCGTCAGAATCTCACAAGACTCACCAAAAATTTCACGAAGGGCCTGGAAATAAGATTTCGAGAACACCGGAGTACCCAGATTGCGTACACTTTCCGCATAAATTCTGTAGAATCGATCCAGATCGGGATCAATCACTCCGTACAGGCCGGAATCGATTCCCTTCCTGATCACCGCACGCTGTTTTCTCGGAATCGCTTTGAAATTCACGTCATGATCCCGATCGAGCTTTCTGCGAAAAGTTACATAAAGATGCTTTCTCGGGCGTTCCGGAATACACTCCGTCCGATTTCGCATTTCGAGGTAATCGACCGACACATCGCGAGCCAATTTCGAAGCCGCTTCATCCAGCGCATCGCGGGCCGGCCGGGAGGCCGCGGCGATGCCGCCGTAGACGCAAAAAGGCGCCGAAATCAAGGCATTCCCGAATAGCCGGCTTTTAATATGCCCGAGCGGTAGGACTGCTTCGATATTTCCCGAGGCTTCCGCATACAAATAATAGGTCGAGTGACCGAAGGATTGCCCGATCACGTCTTTCCAACCCGCTTTATGGAAAAAAGTAGCCTCCGGGCACCGCTCCACGAAGGCGTCCCAACGCTCTTTCTCAAAAGGATCGTCGCCGAGCGATTTTATTCTGTACACTTGGCTCAATTCGGATTCCTTTCATTGATCTCTCGGGCCGAGAAAAACCTGTTCCATCGTGCTCCACCGGAAATCGTTCAACAGCCATCCGAGCCGCCGCTCCATCCGGCCCAGATTCAAATAATGTCTGCAGCGTGTCTTGAGGCTGATATTGCGTTGCCGGGGCTGACCGGGATCGATTTCCCAAGGGTGAAAATAAAACACGGCCGGTTGTCGATCGATCCGATTCACATGGTTGATTGCCCATTTCGATAACGGATACGGAAACAGTCTGAAATAGCCTCCCCCGCCACATGGAAAATTGCGATTTCCCAGCTTGACCGTGGTCACCGGAACTTCGATCAAATTCCTTTTCTCCGTCGGCTGGAATGAAAATCTTGGCGCATCCGGCATCCCGTATAAATCGTGCCGGACCGGATAAATACTGGAACTGTATTGAAATCCAAGCTGTTCCAATACATCCAGTGCCCAAAGGTTTTTTTCGCCGATCGAGTAGCTTGCCGCACGGTAACCCTTGACCCCACGGCCGCCGAGATCTTCCAGGATCGTCTTCGCACGCAGCACATCTTTCTTGAATTCTTGAGGCGTCTGTTCGGTGGCACGGACATGAGCGTACCCATGACAGGCCAATTCATGTCCACGGTCGACGATACTTCTGATCAAGGCCGGAAACCGCTCGGCAACCCAGCCCAGCGTAAAAAAGGTCGCATGGATCCGACGTTGCTGGAACAGGTCGAGAATCCGTAAAGTATTGGCTTCGACCCTGCACGGCAAGCGGTCCCAATCGCCCCTGGAAATACTTTTTTCGAATGCGGAAACCTGGAAATAGTCTTCCACATCCACGGTCATGGCATTGATTACTGTCACGGTCGACGGATCGATGATTCAATAAAGGAAAATTAGCGCTATCGACGTGAAAGAACGGGTTGGCCGGAATTCAAATACGGTGTGCCCGCTTCACAGATTCCCGCATGCACGATTGTGATTTCGAATATCCCGGCCGACATGACTGGCGCACAGCGGGTCGATGATGACTCTCTTTATGATCTCAACGATCCTCTCCGCGCTTCTTCCATCCCAGAGTCTGGGAATTTGACCCGCCTTTCCCCCGCTTTCTAATATTTCGGTCACACAGCGACGGATTTTTTCCGGATCGCTACCGACCACGGTATTGGTACCCTGATCTATGGTAATCGGCCGTTCCGTATTCTCTCTCAGGGTGATACAGGGTATGCCGAGGGCGGTGGTTTCTTCCTGAAGGCCGCCGGAATCCGTCAAAACCATGCAGGCATCCTTCAACAGACCGAGCATTTCCAGGTAGGGCACGGGCGGGAGACAAAGTATCCGTGAATGATTCAGAAGATCGCCCAATCCGGCCTGATCGATCATCTTCCGGGTTCTGGGATGAACCGTGAATATCACCGGAATTTGACAGGAAACATCTCTAACCGTGCGCAGGATTTTTTCGAATACCCGGGTGTCATCGACATTCGACGGGCGGTGCAGAGTCAGTACGGCGTAACCTTTGCCGGGCTCGATCGTCCAAGGCATTTCGGCCTGATGGTTTTTTAGAATGTCGGCCACGGGGATTGCCCGCTCCAGATTGGTCAGCAGCGAATCGATCATGACGTTGCCGACAAAATGTACCTTGTCGGCTGCGATTCCTTCCGCCAACAGATTTTGCAACGCCGATTCTTCCGTTGTAAACAGCAGATCGGACAGCTGGTCGGTCAAGATCCGGTTGATTTCCTCCGGCATCGTCCGATCGTGACTGCGTAATCCGGCTTCGACATGAATGATGGGAATCTGCTTTTTTACCGCAACCAGGCTACAGGCGATTGTCGAATTGACATCCCCCACCACGAGCACACAACAGGGGTTGACCGCATCCAGAACCGGCTCGAATTTCAGCATGATTTGAGCAGTCTGCACGGCATGCCGCCCGGAACCGACTTCAAGATCGATATTCGGTTCAGGAATTCCAAGCTGCCGAAAAAACGCGTCTTTCATGGTTTCGTCATAATGCTGGCCGGTATGTACCAGGTAAGCTCGGATTACCTCCGGGTATTTTAGTAAACATGCGTAAATCGGCGCGATTTTCATAAAATTAGGGCGCGCTCCGACGACACACAAAACCGTCGGCAAATCTTTACTCATTTTCGATCGACATCCCGATCAATTTCGGCCAGATCCGGTCCATAGACCTCCTCCATATCGAGCTGAATCAGAACCGCTTTTCGTAAAAGAATCCGTTCTTTCTGAACCACTTGCCGCAAGTTCTCGACGAGATTTTCGAGGCGGAGCACACGTTCCTCCAAGCTGCCGGTGCCTTCCACGGGAGTTGCGATGGCCTGGCTGATCAGAGAGACGTTTCCGGACGAGAAATCGGCCTGGGTCTGATGAGGCGCATCTTCCTTGATTTCATCAATGACCGTTTTCACCGCTTCGTCGTCGATGCTATGCAATTCCTCAAGAAATCCATACAACAGCAGTCGATCACAAAGACTATTGATCCGTCTTGGAATACCGCTCGCGAACTTGTGAATCTCGGCATAGGCTTCATCCATTATTTGCGGATCATGCTTCCATCCGGCCGTATTCAAACGATGGTAGACGTAGTCCTTGGTTTCGTTCTCCTCGAAAGGCCTGAGGTGATAGGTTGCCGTGACCCGCTGACGAACCTGTTCCATGCTTTCCAGTTGCAACAATTGCCTGAACTCGTCCTGACCCAGGAGAAAACTCTGGAACAGCGAACGACCGTTCATTTCGAAGTTCGACAGCATCCTGAGTTCTTCCAAGGACTCCTTGGGCAAATTCTGAGCTTCGTCCACGACCAGTAGAATCCGCTTTCCTTCCCGGGCCTTGGCGCGAAAAAAGTTTTCCAGCCCCTGTAATAGCGCGGCTTTGGTGCCATCGTGACTCAATCCAAAGGTCGCTGCAATGATCCGGAGCGTATCGTCGGCTCCGACGTGCGTCGTGACCATGAGCCCCGCGACTACGTTTTCATGGCGAATTTCCTGAAACAGCGCTTTGACCAACATGGTTTTTCCGGTTCCCGGTTGACCGGTGACCACAATGAAACCCTCGCCTTGAGCCAGACCATAGCGAAGATAAGCCAGAGCACGCTTGTGAACCGGGCTGTTAAAGAAAAATTCCGGATCGGGATTGAGCTGAAAGGGTTTTTTTCTCAACTTGTAAAAAGTTTCGTACATTGAAGAATCACTAAAAATTGATTGTTAATGTCGCGGCAACCGAATTCTCGGTATAAGAAAACTGGGAATTGGACGAATCCTGTCTCGCATAACGATAGTCGATCGCGCCGAAGATACCCTTCGCGATATCGAAATAATCCGAGATATTCCGCGTCAGGCCCAGGGACAGGAGATAGAAATTCGCTTGGCTATTCGGAACGAGTATCGAGGGAATATTCGTGGTATTCCTGTTCCACGATACCAGCAACCTGGAATTGGTGCGCGGCTGAAACCGCCAAGTCCAGAAAGCCGATGCTCCGATCGAGTTATCTTCCGCCAAGGTGGACTGATCCTCGCGTCTTGAATTGAATAAAGTAAGCCCCAACGAACTTTTTGCGGTTCCGCCCGATACGGAAACCTGGCCAAGCCGTTGAATCACGATATTATTGGTAAATGTCGGCAATCCGAGATTGCTTGGAAAGGGTTGTATCACGACGGGAATGGTTCCGGGCTGGTTTCCTGGATTAAATGGGAACTGGCCCGGAGTGATCAATGGATTGAGTATACTTTGGCCTAAAAGGATATTCTGGACCGTCGTGGTATTCTCTGAATAACTGGCATTCCAGAAAGCCCTCGCGGATTGATGAGTGATATCCGCGTTCCACACGCTTCCGATATTCGTGCCGACATTGGAATGTCGAAATCCCAATCGGATATTGGTCCTTGACGTGGGCCGCCATCTCGAATCTATGAAATAGAGGTTTTGGCCGTAGGCGGCTTGCAATCCAAAGCGCCAGCTCGGTGTCCAGGAGGCTCCGAATGTATAATAACTCCCATTTTGATTATTCGAAGTGACCACATTGGGCAGACTGTTATCGAAATAACCCGCCTGCACGAAAGTTGAATATTTTCGATTGAAATTGTAACGAATTTCACCCGAGTAATCCCGGAGCCTTAGATTACCGCCGGCTCCCCTCTGCGAATAGGAATCATTATAACCCAAACGCCATCTGATCCGATTGAACCGGTATCCGCTGGTCAAGCCCAAGGACCCGCGGAAGGTATTGGAGTCGGAAACCTGAGTGCTTGAAGTCCCCACAAAATCGTAGCCGAGTATGGCGAACCCGTTCGCATAGCCATCAAAATGGGGCGTCCAGATCGGATTCACGCTGAATGTATAGACGTTGGCCCGGTTAGCGAGATTATTGAGGTTTCCGGTCGATATGATTCCGGTATTTACGACATTCTGCTGGCTGATGGAACTGTTCGCGCTAATGGATAAACGGTTGGGTTCAATGACGCTTGCCGCGTGCGCCTGAAGCTGATGATTGATGCGCGTACCGCCCGTCCCTCCGGCATTGATTACATTCTGCATTTGATAATCGAGGTTGACCTGGGTTCTTCCGCCGAAGCGCCGAAGATTGAAGCCCGGGCTGATATCGGTTACAAATGCACTTTGCCGGGAGCCGCTCGGACTGAGATTGATATTGTCCGAAAACGTTTCCCGGACTGTCACCCGCGGTGTCGCAAACCACTTCCCGGCATACGCCGGGCCTGCGGTAAATCCCCAAATGAGGATAAGAAAAGGCCACATCCGTACTGTAAATCCCGGCAAATCATTCTTATGGGATCGATCATCAATCGCATTACCGTCCATAGTTGCCGTAGGCATAATAATTGAGCCCGATGCCCATTTTGGTTTTGTTCAAAACGCAGCCCACGACTTCACATTTGCTGAGCTTCCCGATCGCCTCCCGGACCATGTATTGAGGCGTCACTTCGCTTTCGATTACCATGATCACCTGACCTACAAGATCGGCCAGAACGCCGCCCTGGGTTGCCGCCATCAAGGGCGGCGAGTCGAAAATTACGATGCGGTCCGCATAGCGCCGGGACATCTCATCGGTGAGCCGGCGCATCGCGTCGCTGGCCAGCAGTTCGGTCGAGTATTCATGTTGCCGACCGGCGGGAAGCAAGGTGAATTTAGGAATATCGGTCCGGATCAGCACATCCGAGAAACGAACCGAAGGATCCTCGAGCATGTCGGTCAGTCCTTTCTCGGACTCGATTCCGAGGAACTTGGAAATCGAGGGTTTCGCAACGTCCGCATCGACCAGCAACACGGTTTTCTCCCTTTCGCTGGCAATGCTGATCGCGAGGTTTATCGCGGTAAAAGTTTTCCCCTCGCCGGGCAGACTACTGGTTACGAGAATCAGATTCGATCGTTTTATGCCATTCTCTCCCTCAGGAAACGCGTTCATCAACAATGGCCGCTTGATCTGACGGTACTCCTCGACCATTTGCTTGGGTCCGCTTTCCGGTAACAGCATACCTTTGGCTCGAAGTAGCTCGCTGTTGATCTTGCAGGTCTTGGATACATTGTCGCGGAAGCCGGAAATTTCCTCCAACGTATGGGTCTTATGGAGGACGTTTTCGATCGCCTCTTCGGAAGCGGTGGCATAGGTCTCCGGCCCGGGTCCAAACCCGGTCTCGAACTGCGAAACCGGATCTGTTTCTGTGAAGGCCGTCGTATCGGACCGGCCATCCGATGCTGAAACGACCCGCTTCTCCAAGGCTTTTTCGATAATACTCACTGATAGCGCCTCCCCGGTTGCCTACTGCTAGACCCTGCTAAGATTCAAACCGTTCATTTCCAACAACAGCACACCGATAAATACAAGAAACAACATCATACCCGCACCGCAGAATCTCAGAAAGCTCACCCACTTTTGCTGCCTGATCTCCGGGATCCAGTTCATGGAGACCTGACCCAGAATGGGGAGCCCTGTTATTTCTCGCAATTTTTGCGAATTCGGAATAGTAGGCCTCAGGAATGTGATCACGACCGCGATGCCAGCGCCCAGAACGATGCCGACAACCAGCGCCAGTGTGGAAAACAGAATCCGGTTTGGAAACGCCGGAGTATTCGGGACCCTCGGAGGATCGACGATTCGAAAATTGACCGATTCGGTTGTTTTATCCACCTTTTCGGTCATTCTGGCGGATTCCCTGCGCGCCAGTAAAGTTTGATAATTCTTGTTGATTAAGTCATAATCCCGGTTGAGATTTTGCATTTCGGTTTCCACTTCGAGCATCCTGTCCATCTGCTTATGGAGCAAATCGGCCTGTACTTGGTAAGCTTTTACCCGCGCCTGCAATGAAGCGACCTCGGCCGCGGCATTGGACTGCGAAATTTTCATTTGCTGAAACACCGGGTTCGATTGGTAATTATTGACCGCCGAATCCCCGTCTTCGAGTTGCAGTTCCATCTCCTTTTCTTTTTCCTTTTTCAATTCTTCAATGGAACGCTTCGCCGCGATGATTTCAGGATGGCCCTCGGTATATTTCAAGGTCAATTGGTCCACCTGTTGCTGCAACACCTGGATTCTATCGTCCAATGGACTCGAGCGAGAATCCTCGGACCCCAGACCTAAAAACGTGGGCTCCTCGCCATTGATCTGGCTTTCCAAGGCATCCCGCCGGTTTTGAGCTTCGTCCAGCGCGAGTTTGGCCGCTGCCAATTGTGCGGTTACGCTTTGCCGTTGCGTATAGGGATTCCCGCCTTGCCCGGGCAATAAACTGAAGTTCTTTCGTTTAAAATCTTCTTTCGCCAATTCCGCCTTCTGCAATCGGGTTTCATATTCCTTGACCTGATCGTCCAGAAACCGCTGGGCGTTACCGGAGTCCGCCCGGTGCTTACCCTGCGCCTCTTCCACGAACAAGGCGAGAAGGGCCTGTACGATCTTTTTTGCGATCTCAGGAT
>JAKEEL010000122.1 GCA_022616595.1 Methylococcaceae bacterium | reverse complement strand
TCAGATTCCATCGGAGGTGGAGGATATCATTCCTGTAGCCGGCGATCCGGAAAACTACTTGCAGCCGGACGAATTGCCGCCCGAACCTGCGGAAATGCAAGTGGAACCGGAATCGCTCAAAGTCGAAGAAGGCCGGTTTAATGATTAGGGAGATACTCTATTTTCGTTTTTGAACGTGAAATTCAATAAAAGAGGTGACCAAGATGAAAAATGCAATAAGACGATCCAGGTTAACGATTTTGCTGATCGTGATGTCCATGAGTGTTCAGGCCGCTCCATTCTTTGTTAGCGGGACTATAAAACGGACATTGAGTGAGGCATCGAATTTTGGCGGTTGTATGATTGAACTTTCCACAGCAGTCAGTAACGGATGTCCGGCGAACGGATGGGTGAGTTTAGATTGCAATGGCGGATTTCACGGGGCTGGAGAGCGCCATTACGCGTCAGCGTTAATGGCGTTTTCATTAAATAAACCCGTAACCGTACAGGTGGACAATACTCAGAAATATAATGGCTATTGTGTCGCGAGAAGAATTGACGTGTTGTATTAAAAGAGGTTTCAAATGATATGAATCATTGTCAATTCTGGTGGCGTTCGGACGCACTGTCCGGCCAATCCTGAAGGCCTGAGTCCCGTGTTCCGGGAATGAAACTGGCCCTTGCCGCATTTGCGATCGGCCGAGGATAGAATGCCCGCAAGCCGCGAGGCACATTCACACGGCGCGCTTCGCCAGCGCTACCGCCGATTTGCGCTTCGAGGCACCAAGTCTCGCAAAAGTGTTCCTCCTGTCCGGTGACCGCCAAAGTTTGATGCCTTCCGAATCCTTCGGCGCCGGGTTGCTTCCCCGGTTAGCGTGTTTCTTCGCTTGTTCCCCCCCAGCTTTTTCAGACCTCCGATACGCTTCAAGTTTTTTATGAGTGGTCTGAATATTTACAGGATGCTCGAATCCTTGGGCTTTATCCCTCGAGATTCAGTTGCATCAGGTATCGCCTGAAATCGTCTTTCAATTCTTGATGTTGCAGCGCGTGTTCCACGGTTGCGATCAAATAGCCGAGTTTTGAACCGCAATCATAGCGGGTGCCTTCGAATTCATAGGCATAAACCGATTCTTTCTTCAAAAGTCCGGCAATCGCGTCGGTTAACTGGATTTCACCGCCGGCGCCCCGGCCCGTAGATTCGATTTCATCAAAAATCGACGGGGTTAGGATATAACGCCCGACCACCCCGAGGTTTGAAGGTGCCTCTTCGGGTCGCGGTTTTTCCACGATACTTTGAATGCGTGCCAGTGACCCTGCTTTTCCTGCGGTTTTGACGATTCCGTAACTCTGAGTCGCCGCCGGAGCGACCCTCTCGACCCCGAGGATGCTGGCTTGTTCTTCCAGAAAAACATCCACCATTTGGCCAATGCAACCAGGTCCCTTGTTGTCGATCAGATCGTCCGCCAGGATCACCGCGAACGGCTCGTCGCCGACCACCGGTTTCGCGCACAATACCGCGTGCCCCAATCCCAATGCCTGCGCCTGCCGGATATGAACACAGGCCACATCGGCCGGAACAATATTTCGGACCGTGGCGAGAGTATTGTACTTCTGGCGCTGTTCCAGTTCGGTTTCCAGCTCGTAGGCTTTGTCGAAATGATCGGCAATGGATTGTTTGGTTCGTCCGGTGATGAAGATCATGACTTCGATTCCGGCCGCCACTGCTTCTTCCACGGCATATTGGATCAACGGCTTATCGACTACCGGAAGCATTTCTTTGGGACTGGCTTTGGTCGCGGGAAGGAATCTCGTTCCTAATCCCGCGACCGGAAATACTGCTTTTTTGACTTGCCGATACATGTTACAAACCCGTGAAATATTCTATATTCACAATGGAATCATATCGTTTCCGGCGAGAAAAGTAACCACTTTACCCGCACAGAATTCGAGGCTCTCGGTTCCGGTCGGTACAATGATCTCGGGATTCTCGGGAACTTCGTAAGGAGATGAAATGCCCGTGAAATGTTGAATCTGGCCGATTCTAGCCTTTTTATAAAGCCCTTTCGGATCCCGCGATTCGCAGACGGCAACCGGTGCATCGCAAAATATTTCGATGAAATCTCCAGGCTCAACCAGCGATCTGACCACTTGGCGATCCGAAGAGAACGGTGAAATAAAGGCGGTCAGCGCGATGACCCCTGCTTCGATGAATAATTTACTCATTTCACCGATTCGGCGGATATTCTCGTGGCGATCGGAATCGCTGAAACCCAGGTCGGCGCACAACCCGTGCCGCACATTATCTCCGTCGAATACGTAGGTGTTGCAGCCCTTGTGATAAAGAATTTCCTCCACACGGTGCGCGAGAGTTGATTTCCCGGCCCCGGAAAGCCCGGTGAACCACAATATGAAACTTTTGTGGTGATTCTTCTGTTGGCGCATCGCGCGAGACACGACCGCATTATGCCAGACTAGATTATTGTCCATGATATCAATTGGTTTCTGAAGATTAATAAGGACCGGCACGAGACAAGCGTGGGAAACCCGAGTCTCGTCGCTCACGAATCGATAAGGTTTATATCCGCTTTGTGAAATCACCGCTATCCGGCGGCCAAGGCGATTCGATAGCAACAAGGAATGTTTTGATTATTATTTGTCTTCAGGATGATTCAAGAATTCGCTCCCGGATTCTTAGGCGGCTGCGAGCGCTTCGGCCCGCTCAGAACCGATCCATTTCCTTTCAAATTACCGGATTGAAGCCCGATTCGCCGACTGTCTGTACCTTTGAAATGATAGCAGCACCAGGCATCTTTTGCTACGAAGACCCGATGCCCTAGAAAGAAACACGCAGGACCGGATGGCCCTGCGGTTGAATTGTACACTGAAAACGACGACAGCAGGAACAGGTCGCCGTATAGACCTGTTCCTGTTGTCCCTTTAAATCGACGTCGGCTCGATTATTTCACAAGAATCAAATCCTTGTTTTTGCTGAGCGTCGCGGTCCCGATTCCCTTGACCCGTGCGAGATCATCCGCACTCTTGAACGGGCCATTGGCTTCCCGGTCTTTGATGATCGCTTCGGCCTTGCTCATTCCAACTCCGTTAAGAGCCTTCGCGATTTCGGCCGCGCTGGCCTTGTTAATATTCACAGGTTCCGAAACCGCGAAACCGGAGATCAAGCAGAAAACAAACCCAATCAACAACTTTGCAATGTTTTTCATCTCATTCCTCGGAATGTTGTTTAAGGAACCGGCAATTTATCCGATTCCCTCCAAGGAAACTGTGAAGCCGTTCTAAGAATCTGAAATCGGTGCGAATTCCTCGCGAATGGACGTATACATGCACAAAGCGTATAATCCGGCCTCAACCGCTGGGATGCATTAACGAGCGCAGAGCCCCGATCGCGAATGACGCGACAGGTTCCTTGCCGCATCCTGGAGGCCTGAATCACTTTGTTCAAGTCATATGGAGAATCGACATGGATCCTATCACACCCATCCAGGCATCAACTGAAACTACCGGACGATTTATCGTCACTTTTTCCGAGGGAGCGCAGAGCCAGGCTTTGACCTCCTTGAAAAAGTGCGCCGGAATAACCAAATCCCAACTCATGAACAGCGCCGACTTTCGGGAGTCCGGTGTGGACATGGCTCAGATCCCGGCCACGGGCGGAGTGTTGTTCGAGCATCTCGGGCTCGCCGTGATCGCGATGGAAAGTCCGGCCGCCGGCGCGGTCGCACAGGAAGCGGGAGAGAATTCCGCGATCGTGGCCGTGGAACCCGAAGGAATCATGTATGCGCTCCATGAAGAAAAAGGCCTGTCATTGGAATATCTGCGCGGATTCAAGGACGCGGCGGTCGGTTTATACGAAAAAGCGGAGCAAGGCGGAGCCGAGGGCGAACTCGCGGAAATCGCCGCGGCTTTCAGTGACAGCGCGAGCCTGACCTGGGGATTGGAAGCGACTCGCGTCTCGCTTTCCCGCTTTACGGGACGAGGCATCCGCGTGGCCGTGCTGGATACCGGACTCGATTTACAACACCCTGATTTTGCGGGCCGCGCGATTACCTCCCGGTCATTCATCCCGGGCGTTGCCAGCGCGCAAGACGGTCAGGGTCATGGAACCCATTGTACCGGAACGGCCTTGGGGCCGAGAACGCCTGCGCAGGGACGCCGATATGGAGTCGCCTCCGGCGCGGAAGTATTCATCGGCAAGGTCTTGTCGGATCAGGGGAGCGGCGCCGACATGGGCATTCTGGCCGGCATGGATTGGGCGATTGCCAACCAGTGCCCGTTAATCTCCATGTCCCTGGGAGCGGATGTCACGACGACTTCCACGGCCTATGAAACCGCCGGTCAACGTGCCCTGAGTGCGGGCACGCTGATCGTCGCGGCGGCCGGAAATAATGCCCGGCGTTCGTCCGGGGCTTTCGGCTTCGTGGGCCGGCCCGCGAACAGCCGCTCGATCATGGCGGTCGGTGCTTTGGATTCTTCTCTGCGGGTAGCCAATTTCTCTGCGCGCGATACGGTTCGCTCCGCGGGAACCGCGGTCGATATCGCGGGTCCCGGAGTGGCGGTTTATTCTTCCTGGCCCTTGCCGGTTCGCAACAACGTGATTTCCGGCACGAGCATGGCCACACCCCACGTCGCGGGCATCGGCGCGCTTTGGGCCGAAGCTACCGGCGCACGCGGGGCCATGCTGTACCAGCGCTTGATCAGCAACGCCCGAAGCCTTTCCCGGCCCGTAGCGGACATCGGCCGCGGCCTGGTTCAGGCGCCCTGATCACCGGGTCGCGACCGCAACGATGACCCGAATGGAACTTGAGGTGTCCGTTCGGGTCATCTGTTATAGACTCATCACACACCAAATTTCGGCGCATTGACTCCTTCTCCCTCCCGGAGAAGGGGCAGGATGAGGTGATCTAAAAAGCGAATCTTGAGGTGCGAATACTCTAATTCCAATCCGGTGCTCGAAGAATGTCCAGTCCCCCCCCTGCCGATCTCGAAGTCGTCGTAACCCTCGACGATGCGTACCTGGATCAGATGCCGACGATCGTCATGAAACTGGAAGCGCACGGTTTCAAGGTGTTGCAATCGATGACGGGAATCGGCGTCATTGCCGGAACGGTTCAACCCGATGCGTGTAGCCGGCTGCAAAACATCCCGGGTGTCAAGGCCGTGGAGGCGTCCGGATCGGTGCAGCTGGCCCCGCCGGATTCCGAGATTCAGTAGAAATTATTCGTTTCCGGGTTGTTGAAGGAAAACCCGACCTTCGAAATTACCCTTCAGGAATCTCGCCTTGCGATGTTTCCGAATCGTTCCGCTCAATACGGCTCAGAAAATCCCGCAACACCGACTGAATGATCCGGGTATTCCTCGGCCCCATCCGGACCAGTTGCTTTTGCGCCGGACTCAATGATTCAAGCTCGGGATCCGCAAAGCGAAACACGACCGAGGGACGCACCAGGGCGACCTCGCCCGATAACACCGGAGCCTCCAACAAATGGCTGATCGCCTGGCGCAAAATCGGTTCGAAATTACCCTCGGGGTAGCCAAGCTCCCGGCAGGCCGAATCGAGCAGCGGTTCCAGAGTGCGGTAAACCTTAAATGCGGCGGGAAGGTCCAGGGACGCGAACGTATCCGAATAGATGTCGTAACGGTGATATCCTCCGGGTTCTATCACATAAAAATCCGGACTCTTCTCGATCACGGAAAATTGACCCTGTGGAGCCAGATGCCGGATTCGATCGGCGAGAATCGCGCCGCTGGAAAGATTGTCCGCGACCATCGCGATTTTTCGAATCAGTTCATCGACACCGATCCACCGCATGTATTCCGGACGACCGGACAAAGAGGCCAGGAGGTCGCGAACGAATCCATCGCTCTCATCGAGTGCCGGCAAAGAGGCAGTCGGATCACCAGACTCTGGTTTGTCCTCGACATCCTCACGGCCTTCCACTTCGAGATGCATCGTCTGGGCATCGTCCGGTTTGCTTGACAAAGGTGCAGGCTGATCGGAGGTCTGACCGGAAAGATCGTCCGGTGCGGGAATCAAGCGTTCTTCCTGCTTGATTTCCGGGCTCATGACTTCCGAGATATACAGATGGATTCCAAACAACAACGCGACAATCAGCAGAATGATACCGGCCAGAATCAGCAACGAAGTTCCGACTCCGGGCCTTTCTCGCGAGTTGATCGACGGAATGGTTTCGTTCATCTTGACACCCTTCTTCGGCATTCGAGGCAATCTCATCCGGAACTCCCGCGAACCGGATGGCCTCCATTGATTTGGACCGACTTTCGCCGAAATCGATCCACGCTTGAAATTATCCGTCTAATTGCTTACCGTAGAATCCGGGCCGGAGAATGACTCGATCGCCGATGATCGGCCGGTTCAGCGGATTTCCGTTCAAGGGCGGCAGGTCCTGTGCGGAGGATTCCGTGAAGGTTCGATCCTCGGGGCCCCGGACCACAATCCGCCGACCATTTACGGGAGCTGGAATTCCGGACTTTCGGAACGCTCGTGAAATTTTGTGAGGTACATGCAATGCCCGCAGAACGTCTTAAAAATTTCCTGGATCAGCAGGGTGTGAAATACCTGACCATCACCCATTCCTTGGCCTTTACGGCGCTTGAAATCGCACGGTCCTCGCACATTTCGAGCAAGGAAATGGCGAAAACGCTGGTCGTGAATATCCAGGAGCAACCCGCGATTACGGTCATTCCGGCCACGCAAAAATTCGACCTGGATATTCTCAAAAAGGCCTTCGCTACCGGAGAGGTCGAACTGACTGGAGAGGACAAGTTCTCGAAATTGTTTCCCGACTGCGAAGTCGGAGCCATGCCGCCCTTCGGAAACCTGTACGGCATGGACACCTATGTCGCCGAAAGCATCAGCGCGCAGGAATATATTGCATTCAACGCCGGATCCCACTCGGAAACGATCAAGATGCTGTACCATGATTACGAAAAACTGGTCGTACCGAGATTCATCATTCTCGCTGCCTAGCGGAGTTTTTTAAAAGTACCTTAACTACAACTATAAACAGGCTCGTTAGCCGAGGAGGTTAGGATGGCTGAATACAGGTCCGAAGATATCCGAAATATCGCTCTGCTGGGTCATGCCGGCAGCGGAAAAACCGAACTCGCCGAAGCCCTGCTGTTCGAGGCCGGCGCGATCAACGCCAGGGGCAGTATCGAGCGGGGCACCACGGTCAGCGATTTCGATCCGCAGGAAAAGCGCTTCGGCCACTCGCTCGACAGCACTATGTGTTACCTGGAACATCAAGGAATCCATGTCAATTTGATCGACACGCCGGGTTATCCAGACCTGTTCGGGCGGGCATTGAGCATTCTCCCCGGAGTCGAAACCGTGGCGGTCGTGATCAATGCCCAGGTCGGACTCGAAATGGTCACGCACAAAGCCATGCAAGCCGCGGCCGAGCGCGGCGACTGCCGCCTGATCATCGTGAACAAGATCGATGCGGCGGACATCGACCTCGAAGCATTGCTGGCCTCCATCCGGGAATCCTTCGGCGACGAATGCCTGCCGCTGAACCTTCCGGCCCAGGGCGGGCAAGCGGTCATCGATTGCTTCTTCAATGTGGAAGAGCAGGAAACCGATTTTCTTTCGGTGACCAAGGCACATACCGAAATCATCGATCAGGTCGTCGAAGTCGACGAACAACTCATGGAAATCTATCTCGAACAGGGTGAGGAACTGGAGCCGAAACAACTGCACGACTCCTTCGAAAAAGCCCTGCGTGAAGGCCATCTGATCCCGGTCTGTTTCGTTTCGGCCAGAACCGGTGCGGGAGTTCCCGAATTGCTGTCCGTTTTCCAGAAACTGATGCCCAATCCCTCGGAAGGCAATCCGCCGCCTTTCCTCAAGGGCGAGGGAGAACGCGCACAGCCTGTCGAAGTGGTTCCAGATCCCGAGCGGCATATCGTCGGACATGTATTCAAAGTGTCCGTGGATCCCTTCGTCGGCAAGATGGGCATCTTCCGCATCTACCAGGGGACCGTGACCAATAACAGCCAGTTGTACATCGGCGACGGCCGCAAGCCCTTCAAGGTGGCGCATATTTTCAAGCTTCAGGGCAAAAATCATATCGAGGTGGACAAGGGAATACCGGGCGACATCTGCGCGGTCGCCAAGGTCGACGAAATTCATCTCGATGCGGTACTGCACGATTCGCATGATGAGGATTATTTTCATTTGCTTCCTCCGAAACTGAATCCTCCGATGATGGGCCTGGCGCTGGAGCCGGTACGCCGCGGGGACGAGCAAAAACTGTCCGAGGCCCTGCACAAGCTCGCGGCCGAAGATCCGAGCATGTGCGTGGAACACAACCCGGCCGCGAACGAGACCGTGATCCGCGGCATGGGAGAACTGCATCTGCGCGTGATTCTCGAACGCATGAAGGAGGTTTATCATGCCGAGGTCACGACCCACGCGCCGAGCATTGCCTACCGGGAGACCATTCAGGTCGCGGCCGAAGGCCATCACCGCCATAAAAAACAGACCGGAGGCGCCGGGCAGTTCGGTGAGGTTTATCTTAGAATCGCGCCACTGGAACGCGGTTCCGGTTTCCAGTTCGTGAATCAAGTGGTCGGCGGTTCGATACCCTACCAATTCATTCCGGCCGTGGAAAAAGGGGTGCGCCAGGTCATCGAGTCCGGAGCCATCGCAGGCTTTCCGATGCAGGACATCCAGGTGGCTGTTTACGACGGCAAATACCACTCGGTCGATTCCAAGGAAGTCGCGTTCGTCGCGGCCGGCAAGAAAGCATTTCTCGATGCGGTCGGCAAAGCCAAACCGATCGTGCTCGAACCGATCGTAAACATCACCATCGAGACACCGAACGCGAATGTCGGGGATGTGACCGGGGATCTTTCCGGCAAGGGCGGGCGGATCAGCGGGACCGAATCCGGAACCACGGGTCGCGTCCGGATATCGGGGCAGGTACCCTTGAGCGCGCTGAACAACTACCAGCCGACACTCAAATCCATGACCGGCGGCGAAGGCTCTTATACGATACAATTCAGTCACTACGAGGCCGTGCCCGGCAATGTCCAGAAGGAATTGGCAAGCGCCTTCAAGATCCAGAATGATGATTGATTCGGAATCCTCGCCGCCGAGAATCGGCGTCGGCGCCGTAGTCTTCGACTCCGGCGGCAAGCTCTTATTGATCAAACGCGACACACCGCCGGCCCGCGGCCGGTGGTCCATTCCGGGCGGTAAACAGGAAGCCGGAGAAACCCTGGTCAACGCCTGTTGCCGCGAAGTGTTCGAGGAGACCGGCCTCGCGATCACGCTCGGACCGATCGTCGCCGTGGTCGAACGGCGGCAGGGTTGCTTTCACTATGTGATCATTGATTTTTTGGCCAATATAAATCCAGGCGGTCCTCTCATTCCGCGCCCTGCAGGCGACGTGAGCGATGCGCGATGGGTCGGGCTCGACGAATTGTCCGGGTATGACCTCGTCGAAGGTCTGGCCGAAGTCGTCCACATTTCCCGAACCATGCGGCTTGACGGATCGACAGGAGGACTCACGGAAACGAATCGAAGTCAATCGGACTTCCTCGCGCGGCCTTGCCCGGCGCATTGAAGCGGCTTGCATCGCCTGTCCCGGACGACCGAAAGAACCGATGCAGAGCGATTTTGCGATCGAACTGACCAGGGTCAGCAAAAGTTATCGCGAAGCAGGCCGCGATCAAATAATTTTCCGCGATCTCAGCGTCCGCATTCGACACGGCGAGTTGCTGGTCCTCCTGGGTCGAAGCGGCTCCGGTAAATCGACCCTGCTGAACCTGATCAGCGGTATCGACAGCCCGAGCAGCGGCGATATTGCGATCGGAGGACTGAATTTGACCCTGCTCCCGGAAAGGGATCGAACCCTCTACCGGCGTAAACACATGGGATTCGTGTTCCAGGCCTATAATCTGATTCCAACCCTCACGGTGCGCGAAAATCTTCTATTGCCGCTGGAACTGAACCGCTTTCCTCGCGAATCGTATGCCCGGAAAATCGATTCTTTACTCCAGGAAGTCGGATTGGAGAACCGGGCCGAGGAATTTCCCGACCGACTCTCGGGCGGCGAACAGCAACGAGTTGCGGTTGCGCGCGCGCTGGTACACGAACCGGAAATCATATTGGCCGACGAACCGACCGGCAATCTCGATCTGGAAACCGGCCGCAAGGTCCTGGGTCTATTGGACCGATGCGTGCGCAGGTCCGCGAGGACCCTGATCATGGTCACGCACAGCGAGGAAGTCATCGGGAGGGCGGACCGGGTTTTGCACATACGCGATTACGGTTTGTCCGAGTTCGAAGGTTCGGGTGCCGGGTTGTGATTCGCGCTCGGATTTTCTGGGATAAACCATCATGACCCTCTTCAAGCATCTCTACATTCAAGTTCTGATCGCGATTTTTCTCGGGGGTGCGGTGGCGGCCTGGTTTCCGGATTTCGCGGTGAAACTAAACCCGCTCGCGACAGGCTTCATCAAGCTCATCAAGATGATGATCGGACCGATCGTGTTCACCACGGTGGCGCTGGGCATCGCCCGCATGGGCGGGCCGAAAACCGCGGGCCGTTTGAGCCTCAAGGCTCTGGTCTACTTCGAGACGGTTTCGACCCTGGCTCTGGTGATCGGCCTCGTGGTCGGCAATCTCCTTCAGTCCGGCGCCGGAATCCACGCAGATCCGGCCAGTCTGGACGTCGAAGCCGTGAAGGGTTATACGAGCGGCGCCCGACATCTGAACACGGTGGATTTTTTGCTCGATATCATTCCTCACAGCGCGGTCGATGCCTTCGCCCGAGGGGAAATTCTCCAAGTGCTTTTGTTTTCCGTAGTATTCGGCCTGGCCGTAGGCCATTTGTCGGATCACGCCCGGAACGTGGCCAGGGATGCCGAGGAGGCCGAGCGGAAAGACCATCCCGGACGAGCCGCCGCTTTGCGCCGGCGCAGCGAGTTCATCATCGAAGCCCGCGAGCGTGTGATCCGGGGTCTGGAAACGCTCGAAATCGCGTTCTTCGAGATCATTCACCTGATTACCCGGCTGGCCCCGCTCGGAGCTTTCGGCGCCATTGCTTTCACCCTGGGCAAATACGGACTCGGAGTGCTATGGTCTTTGGGCATGCTGATGGCCGGTGTTTATTTGACCTGTTTCTTCTTCGTCGTCCTGATCCTGGGTGCGGTCGCCCGCTGGACCGGCTACCGTTTATGGAATCTGATCAAATACTTGCGCGAGGAATTGCTGATCGTGCTCGGTACTTCTTCATCGGAAGCCGTGCTGCCGGCATTGATGGAAAAGCTCGAGACCCTGGGCTGCCGGCGCGCCGTGGTCGGTCTGGTGACGCCGCTGGGCTATTCATTCAACCTCGACGGCAGCGCGATCTATCTGACCATGGCGGTTGTGTTCATCGCCCAGGCCACCGGAGTGGCCTTCGGCATGGACCAGCAGTTGGGCATTCTCGCGGTGTTGCTGCTGACCTCCAAGGGAGCGGCCGCGGTGACCGGCGGCGCGTTCGTTACCCTGGCCGCGACTCTGGCCGCCCAGGACACCCTGCCGGTGGCTGGACTGGCCTTGCTGCTCGGAGTCGATCGTTTCATGTCGGAAGCCCGGGCTCTGACCAACCTGGTCGGCAATGCCGTGGCGACCCTGGCGATCGCACGCTGGGAAAAGGCACTGGATCAGGAAAAATTAGCCGTGACGATCGCCTACCCGCACCTTTCAGACCCCGGAAATTCATGCTAGCATGAGCCCCCTTTTTTGCAGGGATCGGGACGTTTGGTCCGAATGTGACTCCCGGAGTCCGGGTTACGATGCATGTTCAGAATGGCTTTCGGGCGGCGGAGCATCACGCTCGAGAAATGACGATAAAGTTCTTGGGTTTGAATCGGGCCGGGGCACTTCGAAACAACCCTGATCTCAGTATTTCGAAAGCTTGCCAAAAGCTGGGTTGATCCCTTAATCTCATCGGATAAAGCGTGGACAGCCTCCATAAAGAGATTTTGCCGCCCCGCGAAACTATGTATTATGGTGTTCGCCCATCAAAATTCGGTTTCTTTGTACCGCTTCAACCGGTCTGTTCCGCCGGAGGGAGTGGGGGTTGATGCGCAGAATTTCGATGTGCGACGAGTACAATTATAAAAAATCAATGACTTCAACTTCCGATATGACCCTGTATCTGCCAAGCGAGGCGGGAAAAGAGCCTAATGAGGGGCGGTTGGCCGGTGCGCGCAGTGAAACGCGGAATAAAACCATCCCGGCGGGATACTCTGCGGACGCTGATGCCGAATGCAATCGGCCGCTGCCTCGAAAAATCGAATCTTTTCAAACTTCGATTTTCGCAGCGCATTCCTGCACCACGGAAAGCGCCGTTCCGGTCGGGGCTTCCGGGCAAAGAAAGTCGCCTTGGAGCAGATTCACGTTATGAACGTTTTCGATAAATGCTACGGCTTTCAACGGGCGCATGAGGCGAAGAAAGCCGGTTATTATCCTTATTTCATACCGCTGGATGAAAACGAGGGCACCGAGGCGTCCTACCAGGGACACCGGCTGGTCATGATCGGTTCGAACAACTATCTCGGCTTGACAACCGATCCGCGCGTCAAGACCGCGGCCAGGGAGGCAATCGACCGATATGGTTCGTCCTGCACCGGCGCCCGTTTTCTGAACGGCACGCTGGCCCTGCACGAAGAGCTCGAGCGCGAACTTGCCGAACTGGTCGGCAAGGAAGCCGCGCTGGTTTTTGCGAACGGCTACCAGGTCAACCTCGGGGTGATCAGTGCGCTGGTCGGCCGGCACGATGTCGCGATCATCGACCATGACGATCATGCTTCGATCATCGACGGTTGCCGTTTGTCGCTTTCGGAAGCGCGCCGCTTTCACCATAACGACATCGATCATCTGGAGCATGTTCTCAGAACCTGCCCGGAACGCCTCGGCAAGCTGGTGATCGTGGAGGGGGTCTACAGCATGGGCGGGGATGTTGCGCCATTGCCGGAGATCGTCGAACTGTGCAAGAAATATCATTCTCAGTTGATGGTCGACGACGCGCATGGCATCGGAGTGATGGGTGAAGGCCGCGGCACCGCGGCGCATTTCGGGGTGACCGGCGGTGTCGATCTGATCATGGGAACCTTCAGCAAATCCCTGGCTTCGCTGGGTGGATTCATCGCGGGCGACGCGCAGGTCATCCACTACATCAAACACTTCGCGCGCACCATGATCTTCAGCGCCAGCGTCACGCCTCCGAACGCGGCCGCGGCATTGGCCGCGGTGCGGATTATTCGCGAGGAACCGCACAGGGTCCAAAGGCTCGCCGAGGTGAGCCGCCGCATGAAACGGGAATATACGGAAATGGGGCTTAGCGTCGGGAATACCGAGACCCCGATCGTGCCGATCATTCTCGGCGATGAAATGACCACGCTCGGCATGTGGCGCGCGCTTTTCGACGCGGGAATATTCACCAATGCCGTGATTCCGCCCGCGGTTTCACCGAATGCTTCGCGCCTGCGCACCAGCTACATGGCGACGCACACCGACCGGCAACTGGATACGGTCGTCAACACCTTCCGCGAGGTGCTTTCAAGAAAGGAAGGACTGGAGGCCTCCGGTTTCGTATAGAACCGGCCGGGTCACGAAAGCGGAAAAACCCGGTCCCGCGGAAACAATCCACGGAGCCCCGCTGCAGGGTCTCGACCGCGGAGATTCCGGGATTATCGCGGATTTCCGAACTCCGGAGCCACTCGTTTGAATATCGCGATCTTCAGCGACTGTTATCTCCCGATCAAGAACGGGGTCGTGACTTCGATCGTCCAGCTCAAGGCCGGTCTCGTGGCGCGCGGCCATCGGGTCATCGTATTCACCGCGGAAGCCAGGAGTTATCGTGAAACCGATCCGGATGTGATCCGCTTTCGCTCCGTTCCGATCGGTCTCGGGACCGAACTGGCCTTCGCCCGGGTCGATCAGGCACGCGTAAACCGCATCATCCGTTCGGAGAATATTCAACTGATCCATTCGCATACCGAGTTCAATCTATGCCTCAGCGCGATCCGCGCGGCGCGCAAGTTCAATCTGCCGCGCGTGCAGACCAATCATACGCTGTGGGAGGAATACACCCATTACATTTTGAACGGACGGCTGGTCACGGCGCCGCTCGTGCGGTTTTTTGCGCGCCGCTTGTTTCGGGGCTGTGCAGGCCTCGTCGCGCCCTCGATCAAGTCCGCGCACTATTATGGAAGCTTGCTGCCCGGAATTCCGCTCCGGGTGATTCCGAACGGCATGGAGCGGGATCGTTTTGGAAACCGCGAGTATTCCGGTCCGGTGCGCGCGGAGATCCGTCTAGGTCTCGGGATCGACCCGGGCGATCGCGTGATGCTGTTTGTGGGGCGCATCGGCCGCGAAAAGCGCGTCCTGGAATTATTGCAGGCGCTGGTACCGGTACTGCGCTCACGAACCGGAATCCGGATGATCTTCGCGGGCGACGGTCCTGAGTTGAATCAATTAAGGAGTCGCGTGACGGCCCTGAACCTCGCAAAACAGGTGATCTCGACCGGCTATGTCGATTGGGACTCGATCGGCGCCATCTACGCTATCGCGGATCTGTTCGTGACCGCCTCGCTGAGCGAAGTCCATCCGATGACCGTGCTCGAAGCCCTGATGTGTTCGCTTCCGGTGATCGCGAGGAAAGACGACAGCTACCTCGATTCGGTGCAGCCCGGCTTCAACGGTTATCTGCTCGATTCCGATGCCGGATTCGGCGAGAAGGTTCTCGAACTCCTCGACGACCCCGAGACCTTGCAACGCCTCGGCGAGGCGAGCCGGCGCATCGCGGACCAGTTCACGGGACGGCGCCATGCGCTGGCCATGGAAGAATTTTACCGGGACGTTCTGGACCGGTTTGAAACGGCGACCGCCCCGAACGCACCGGCGCGCGGCGCCAAATGATACGGTAGCGAAAAACGCTCGCAACGACATGAGAAAATATCAATTCGACGGGATCCGCTTCGTCTTGTTTCTGATGGTCTTCGCGACCCACTATCATCCGATGCCCTTGCGGGTCGCTTATCTCGGCTACGCGTTGCCGGTGTTTTTCGTGATGAGCGGCTTTCTGATCACGAATGTCCTGCTGTCGGCCGACGATCCGAGCTTGAGCGCTAAACTGAAGACCTTTTACGCGCGCAGGATACTCAGGATTTGTCCGGCCTATTTCGTGGTCGTGCTGCTGTTGATCAGCCTCGGCGCCGTGACCTATCCGTTGAGTTATCTGCTGTATTGGATCAATGTGAAGCTGTTTGACTTGAGCGTCGCGTGGCCTTTGGCGCGGTTTCATAGCTGGTTTCTCGAGGCGTGGCGGCCCGAATCCCTGCATCTGTGGTCTTTGAGCGTCGAGGAGCAGTTCTACATCCTGTACCCGCTCGCGCTGTATTCGACCCCGGTACGCTACCGGACCGCGATGCTGTTTGCCGTGCTGTGCCTGAGCATCGCATCGCGATTCTGGCTTATGGCCCATTATCCGCAATCCTTCTACGGGACCCTGCTGCCGGTCTGCAGCGAGTATTTCGTCTGGGGCTGCCTGTTCGCCTGGCTCGATGTGCGCAAGCGGCTCGGAGCCCTGTCCGCGGCCTGGTCGTTCGGCCTGTCGACGCTCGCGATCCTGGCTCTGGTCGGCATCGAACATCGTCTCGGACACAGCGGATTTCTGCAATTCACAACTTCGCATTACCAGACTCCGATCGCGCTCGCGATGGGTTTTTTCATCTGGGGTCTCTGGTCGCTCGACGACCGGCACTGGGTGGCCCGGGCGCTCAGCTGGAAGCCCTTGGTGTACTTCGGAGCCATGAGTTACACGCTCTACCTGGTGCATCTGCTGGCCCTGGATGTGTTCAGCTCGACCGGCATCGAACTGCCCTTCTCGACCCAGACCGACCGGATCGTCGGAGCATTTATCACCACCTTGTTCATGGGAATCGCGATCTGGCATCTGGTCGAGAAACCGGTGTATTCCCTGAGACGCTACCTGCCGTATGCGAAGAGCGAAATTCCGGTCGGGCGGCGGCAAGGCTCAGAAACCGGATACCGGCAACCCGACAGCCGATGATCGGGTTTTCGGGTTATTATTGGTCTTACGATCTCGGTAGCGGCGATTTCCACAGTGAGCAACGATTTGTATAACTTCTTATTTGACCTGAATTCGGCTAGCTGATCGCGTGATAGCATGGTGCGAGCGATCGTCGAAATGAATCCAGTATTGTGCGGATGCCTATTCAAACGACATAGCGTGCTACAAAGTTGGATCTGGCCGTTACTTCCTTAGATTTGTCCCTTTCCTCCTTGTGAAAGTCGAAACGCCCCGTTCCTCGAACAGCAATTCGAATTTTTCGATCGGGTTGGGTGACAAAGGCAGGATGCGATGATATTTGGAACCATCTAAGATCCCGTTCAGGATGTTATACAGTTAGCAAATCAATCCAACCCCACAATTTTGTTGCTGGCAAGCCGATTATTTGATTAAGGAAGAATATTCTATTAGAATAGGCTTTCTTTATCGCGGGGTGGAGCAGTCTGGTAGCTCGTCGGGCTCATAACCCGAAGGTCGTAGGTTCAAATCCTGCCCCCGCTACCAATGATTACAGGGCCCCGATCGGGGTTTTTTTGATTGATCGAGTGGAACAAAAGAACAAAATAACGGATGGGCCTACGGCCCATTTTTTGTTTATGGAGAACCGATGATGCGGACATCCGAGCGTTTGACAAAACTGATCGAACCGATCGTATCCGGATTGGGTTACGAGTGCGTCGGAGTCGAATTCGTGTCTCACGCCAGGCATTCGGTACTCCGGGTGTTCATCGACTCCGAGGACGGCATCCTGGCCGATGATTGCGCAAGAGTAAGCCACCAATTGAGCGGCGTGCTGGATGTGGAAGACCCCATTCCCGGCAACTATCGGCTCGAAATCTC
>JAKEEL010000121.1 GCA_022616595.1 Methylococcaceae bacterium | reverse complement strand
GCCGCTGAACCCTCTTCCGCCTCGGGTGTCTCAAACCAGATGCCGGAAAATTCCATAAAGATCCTGACGCTTGTCGTTGCACTCATGTCGAGCATTTGCTTGCTTGCACCCCGAACAGGTTCGGCCGAAAACGCGATCATCTTGCCTGAAATCGGGGATTCGTCGGGGTCCTTGCTCACCCCGACCCAGGAACAGGAACTGGGCGCGGCATTTTTTCGAAGCCTGCATGGCAACATCAGAATCAATCAGGATCTCGAAATCGATGATTACATCGAATCCCTGGGGGAACGTCTGGCCGTCAATAGCGACAATCCGCTGCAGCCCTTCCATTTCTTTGTGGTGATCGACCCTGCGATCAATGCCTTTGCCGGGCCCGGGGGATATATCGGCGTCAACTCGGGATTGATATCAACCACCGAATCGGAAAGCGAACTGGCCTCGGTCGTCGCCCACGAAATCGGTCACGTTACGCAGCGCCACCTGTACCGTGCCTTTGAAGCCGCGCGTCGATTGACGATTCCTTCGGCCGCCGCGTTGCTCGCCGCGATCCTGATCGGCACCCAATCCGCGGAACTGGGTCAGGCGGCTATCATCGCGGCGCAGGCCGGAAGCGCCCAATATCAGATCGATTTTACCCGCGACAACGAACAGGAAGCCGATCGGGTGGGCATGCAGAATCTGGCCAGATCGAATTTCGATCCGCGCGCGATGCCCAGCTTTTTCGAGCGGCTCGACCGCTCCAGCCGCTACTATGGAGAGGGCCCTCCGGAATTTTTGCGCACCCACCCGGTTACGGCTTCGCGCGTGTCGGACACCCGGGGACGGGCCGAGAAATTCCCGTATCGACAGTATCCGGATTCAACCGGTTATTTATTGATGAAAGCTAAGCTCATTGTTTTGACTGAAATCAAACCCAGCCAGACCATCCGATACTTTGAAAGCCGGCTTGAGCGTGGCACCGATACCCAGAAAGCGGTCGCCCGCTACGGCTACGGACTGGCGATGGCCGCGGGCGGGCAATTCGCACAAGCCCGCCCGATTCTGCAGGCACTGATGAGCGAGAACCCCGAGCAGGCTGCATTCATCAATGCCCTGGCCAGGATCGAATCCGAGTCCGGAAATATCGAAGCCGCTCTGAAACTGTATACCGATGCCATCGAAAAGTTCCCGGGAAACCGGGCTGTCATGATGGATTATGGCGTGACTTTACTGCAGGCGGAAAAATACGAGCGGGCGCGCAAACTGCTTAGCGATTATCTGCGCGATCACAAGCCGACACCGGATATCTACGGCCTTTTATCGCGCGCCTACGGAAACCTCGGGCAGCGCGCGCAGTCGCATCGTTTTCTGGCTGAATCCTATTATCTGTCCGGTCAAACCGAACCGGCGATCAAACACGCTCGTTTCGCTCTGGAGAACAGCGAAGGAAACCATTACCTGACCGCGCTGCTCGAAGACCGGCTGAAGGTCTTTGTGACCGAAGAAGAGGAGCGCAAGCAGCAAGAAGACTGAAGGGCCGTGCTTCGCGAGTCCGCGTGCACGAAAAGTGGCTTCAGCCGTGAGGTCCTTCCGGCGGGCTGACGGCGCGTCGGCGGCCCGATCTTTTAAAAGGTACTACCGTTCCAACCCCAGAACTTGCGCGGAACATCCGTGAATTCGATGTAGATCCGATCGGCCGCGATCCCCAATTCAGTTCCGAGCAGGGCGCAGATTTTCTCGGACAGATCGCGTGTCTGGCTTGCCGGCAGGCCGATACTTTTCAGTTCGACATAGGCACAAGGGGCGGGAGTTCCGGAGAACAGCAACTGAGGGTTGACCGAATAATCGACCATGACATACCGTTCGGGTTTGCTCAAGGCATCGGCAATCCGGGCCGAGGCTCGTTCGAGCAGTTGTTCGGCTTGGGCGGCATTGAGTGGATGATTGGTTTTGATTTTTAGGTAAGGCATTATTCATCAGGATGTTTGGGTATACTCATGCATGGGCATGAAGTACCGGACAGCGTATCACTGGACCAGAAATTCGGTAAAGAACAAATCGCTGAGACCCCTGCTGCTCGCATATTTATCCAGGGTTGCACGGGTTTCGTTCAAGGCCTTCACGCGGAATTTTTCGCGCTGTTCCGAAGTGCCGAGCTGTTCCGCGGAATAGTCGCTGATCAACAGGATCAATGCATGCCGCAATGCCGGCATATGAGCCTTGATTTGATCCGCGCGTTCCTTGCCGTCGACAAGCAATTGAATATCCATGCGCAGGTAACTTCGCCGGTTGCCTTGAAGATTCACTACGAAACTGGGTTCCAATGAAACATATTCGAACAGATTTTCTATTCCGGCATCTTCCGCACTCACGGAAAAACACAACGGAAAAAGCAGGATCAAACGCAGTGCTGGGTATTTCAATGAGGAATCTCCTTACGATCTGAATCGATAGGTTGCAGAAAATGCCCGGTCCTTTTGAAAGCTCGCGCCCGACCGGCGGCGGATTGGCGGTCCGAGCCGAGAACACCTTTGGAATTCCACCGGAAAACGATAGAATTGGCGGGTCACAACAGAGTATAGATGAAGAATTTTCGGCAATGATCGCACATGGAATCGAATGAATACAAAGACACCCGGCCCCTTGATGTTGGATCTTCGAGGATTGGCTGTCGAAGCCCGAGAAATTCACAAGCTTCGCCATCCCGGAGTCGGGGGAGTGATTTTGTTTTCCAGAAACTATGAATCGCTCGAACAGCTTGCGAGTTTGGTCCGGGAGATCCGCGAACTTCGGGGGCATGCATTCTTGATTGCGGTCGATCAGGAAGGCGGACGGGTACAGCGTTTCCTGAACGGCTTCACGCGTCTGCCCGCGGCGTGCCGTTACGGCGAGGTCGTCTCCGATAAACCGGAGGCCGTGCTGAAACTCGCCGAATCCGCGGGATGGTTGATGGCCGCCGAGGTGCTCGCGAGCGGCGTGGATTTCAGCTTCGCTCCGGTTTTGGATGTGGATTGCGGAATCAGTACAATCATCGGCGATCGTTCTTTCGCAACGCAGCCGGATCTCGTCGCGGATTACGCATCGGCCTTTCGTCGCGGAATGCGGGCCGCCGGAATGGCTGCGGTCGGTAAACATTTTCCGGGTCACGGAGGTGTCGCATTGGATTCCCATTCGGCGCTGCCGGTGGACGATCGTGGTTTTGATGAACTGTCCGCTCGCGATCTGGTTCCGTTCAGGAGGTTGATCCGCGAGGGACTGGAAGGTATCATGCCGGCCCATGTCGTGTATCGCCGGATCGACGACAAGCCCGCGGGATTTTCCGAATATTGGATCGGGAAGGTGCTGCGCGGCGATCTCGGTTTCGATGGCGTGGTATTCAGCGATGACTTGAGTATGTCGGGCGCCGAATATGCGGGATCCTATGACCATCGGGTCAAGTCGGCGCTGGATGCCGGCTGCGATATGGTCTTGATCTGTAATCAGCCGGATGGGGCGGAAAGCGTTCTGGACGTGGTCGCGGCCTATCCGTCGGTCGAGCGCGGGCGCCGTTTGTTGAAAATGTGCGGACATCCGACGTTCGATGCGATCAATCTCAAGAAGTCGGAGCAATGGCGGAGCGCGGTGCAATCCATACAAAAACTGGAAAATCCTTGAATGAGCGACTTGAATGAAATACGGACAGTCAGGGCCGAGGCGGATTTGCTGTTCTCAGAGGTCCAGGTGGATCGGGCTATCGACCGGATGGCCGGGGCGATCACGCCGAAACTCGCGGATCGCAATCCGATTCTGATTTGCGTGTTGACCGGGGGTATCGGCCCGACCGCGAAGTTGATGCAGCGCTTGGATTTTCCGCTTACCTGCGACGTGATCCATGCGAGCCGTTATCAGGGCGAAACGAGCGGCAGCGAGATCGAATGGATCAGCCTTCCGCGTTCGCCGTTGAACGGCCGGACCGTCCTGATCGTCGATGATATTCTGGACGAGGGAATAACGCTGGAGGCGATCAGCCGATACTGCACCGGGCAAGGCGCCGCGTCGGTTTACAGCGCGGTTCTGGTCGAGAAACTGCTGGGCCATGCAAAACCTTATCGCGCGGATTTCGTAGGGCTCGAGGCGGAAAACCGCTATTTGTTCGGCTGCGGGATGGATTATAAAGGTTACTGGCGTAATCTGCCGGGTATTTACGCGTGCAGGGGGATTTAGTCGGCGATGCTCGCGATTATCGGAGGTTCCGGTCTGGGCAGACTTCAGGGGCTGGAAATCCGGGAAAGGAAAAGCGTCTCGACCGAGTACGGGGAACCCTCGGCTCGCTTAAGCTTCGGTCGTTTCCACGATTTGAATGTCGTGTTCCTGGCCCGGCACGGCGATCATCATTCCATTCCGCCGCATCGGATCAACTATCGCGCGAATATCCGCGCATTGCAATCGGCCGGCGTGACCCATATCGTATCTGTCGCGGCCGTGGGGGGCATCGGCGCGCATCTGCCGCCCGCGACGATCGCGGTTCCGGACCAACTGATCGATTATACCCACGGCCGGAAGAGTACTTTTTTCGAGGACCCCGGGACCGAAGTGACCCATATCGACTTTACCTGGCCTTACAGCAAAGGGCTGATCGATCGGCTCGGGCAATCCGCCGAACTTGCAGGGTTGAAGGTCGTGATCGGGGGCACTTACGGGTGCACTCAGGGGCCGCGCCTGGAAACCGCGGCGGAAATCCTGCGCATGGAGCGTGACGGCTGCGATATGGTCGGAATGACCGGAATGCCCGAGGCCGCGCTTGCGCGTGAAGCCGGGATCGAGTATGCCTGCTGCGCGGTGATGGCCAACTGGGCGGCGGGGAAAAGCCCCTTTGAAATCACCATGCAGGAAATCGAACGGAATCTTGCGAAGGGTTTGAACGATGTCGCGCTTTTGCTCGAAAAGCTGGTTGGACTGTTCGAATATCCGTGATGTCACGCAATCGTCGGCAAGGTGCCCAGCAAATCCTGCCAGACTCCGTTTTCCAAGGGCTCGGACGTCCCCTGAATCCGCGTGATCGCCTCGCCGTCACGGTTGTACAGTTCGATCGAGTTTTCCAAGCGGCCGGCTGCGGGTTTCGTGACCACCCAGGCGCTGTCAATCTCCGACAGCGTGATCGATAAACACCAATCATCGCCGGACAAATTCAATTGTCCGTTTTGCAGAGCCACCCGGGCGGTTTTCCCGCTGCGGATCTGCAAGGTGCCGGCATTGGCTAATGCCAGCCTGAACGGTAACTGTATTTGCACCAGGATATGGAGCCGCTCCACGATCGCGATGACCGGAACCTCGATCGCCCAGGTGTCACCGATCAACCGCAAGCCTTGCAGTTCGGAAATGCCAACTTGCTTCGTCAGCCCGGATTGGTCATGGCGGTCGGTCAGGGCAAGCCAGCGATTGCGAAACTCATTAACATCGAATGCCTGATGGAAAGCCGGTTGTTTGGGCCTGCGCAATCCGGGGTTGAAGCCCGGTTCCGGATTCTTCGCGGCCGCTAATTTTCGGACCAGTGCCTTGAAGGACTCGCAGTCACTCTCACGGGTCAGGGAGATGGCATGGACGAGCGTCCCCTGGAAATCGAAAAATCGAAGGCTAGAGCGCGTCGATCCGGTTTGATCTGATTCTTGAAGCGCCAAACCATGACGCCAGTTGCCGAGAAAAAACCGTAGGCTTCGCCCGCTCCGCGTTGGACGGCACCGGTTTCGACTGGTTTCGGGGAGAAATTGGTCATAGCAACCGGTAAATTGAAATACGGCGCCCCGGTTTCGGGTTTCAACCTCGACGGTGCCGAGCGAGCCCAGGTCGAACAGCAAGGCTTCCCAGTTCCCGAGCAACCGCTCGGCGTGGCAGCGGCGAATGTCTTCGTGGTGCCTGCCAGAGATCGACGCCCCTGTTGAATATTTCTCTTTCCGCAGGGAGTGATATTCCGTTGCTTTTTTGGCGAAATTCTTCTCTGCCTGCATATTAAAGCGTGTCAATCGGTCTGTTTGCATAGTATTCCCTGCTCACCATACGGATGCTTGAAGCTGAATCGAACAGAATTCGCCGTGCGAAGCTAAGATATCACCCGACCCTTACAACGGTGTTACAGGTTACGTTAGGCAAGTTCGGCGCCAGAAACGCGCCGTGACACCGAAACATCGGCTGCTCGGCGATTCAAGGCCAGCTTCGGCCTCGAAATTGCTCGGCCCGGCGTAGTTTCCTTGCGTGAAATGACCTATTCGAGAGGCTCGTGTCCTGGAAATCACCTACTTTCTTTATCCGGGGTCCCGGATTGGAAAGATGCGGATCCCCCGTTTTTAGACACCTGATGCGGTCTCACTCCAGACCCTGTCGCCCTGAGATGGGTCAAATACGCGTCAATTTCCGCCGCGCCCAATTCCACGGGTTGTCTTCTGTCATGGAACCGGATAAGACGGCGAATTCAATCGAGATATGATTGTTCGGTGCGGATACTGTATTGTTGGTATCGAATGCGATCGCGAACTTGGTCCCGTAAACCGGGTTTCTTTTGCATGAATTTAGGTGTATTTTCTGTCCCAAAATTGTCTCTAAAATAACAGGGAACAAAAGGAGAACAAATGTTTTTT
>JAKEEL010000120.1 GCA_022616595.1 Methylococcaceae bacterium | reverse complement strand
GCGGTCTACGCTTTGATGTTGGAAGTGATCGAGAACCATGCGTATGACAGGTCCCGCTTCCTGCGCGGTGCGGCGGTGGATGATGAGAAGATTCCCTCGATCGACGCGACCGAGGCTCTGCGGGAAGCCGAAGCGATCCGCTACATTCATCCCGAACGCCGCGAAATTCATCTGCTCGACAAGGTCATCTCCTTCGATGATGCCCAGGAGGCGGTGTACCTGCTGCCGCCTCCGCTGATCGTGGTCGGATCGGCCGGCAGCGGCAAGACCGCGCTGACCTTGGAAAAACTGAAGCATGCCGAGGGCGAGGTGCTTTATGTCACGCACTCGGCTTATCTCGCACAGAACGCGCGGGATCAGTACTATTCTTTCGGTTTCGAAAAGGACGGGCAGGAAGCGAATTTCCTTTCCTACCGCGAGTTCGTCGAAGCGATTCGCGTGCCCCGCGGGCGCGAGGCGACCTGGCGCGATTTTTCCGGCTGGTTCAAGCGCATGAATCAGCAATTCAAGGGAATCGATTCCCATCAGGCATTCGAAGAGCTTCGCGGGGTGATTGCCGCCGATGCCGAGGGCGTGCTCGCGCGCGAAGCCTACCGGAAACTCGGGGTACGCCAGTCGATCTTTGCCGAATCGGACCGAAACCGTCTCTACGACCTGTTTGAAAAATACCGCGCATGGCTCGATGACGCGAAATTGTATGACCTCAACCTGATCGCCCACGAATGGCGCAGAGCGGCCGAACCCTGTTACGACTTTGTCGTGATCGATGAGGTCCAGGACATCACCAACGCCCAGTTGGCGCTGATCCTGACGACCTTGAAGAAGCCGGGCCAGTTTCTGCTGTGCGGCGATTCGAACCAGATCGTCCACCCGAACTTCTTTTCCTGGAGCAAGGTGAAATCGCTGTTTTGGCGCGATCCGGAACTGGCTGACAGGCAGGAACTCAAGGTACTGCGGGCCAACTTCCGGAACAGCCGGGATGCGACCCGAACCGCGAACACCCTGCTCAAGATCAAGCACAAACGCTTCGGTTCCATCGACCGGGAAAGCAATTTTCTGGTACAGGCTGTGACGGAAGAGCTTGGCGCGGTCGCGCTGCTCGCCGATCAAGGCAAGGTGAAAAAAGATCTGAATCAAAAGACCAAAGCATCTACGCGGGTCGCGGTGCTGGTCATGCGCGACGAAGACAAGCCTGAGGCGCGGAAATTTTTCGACAGCCCTTTGATCTTTTCGATCCACGAAGCCAAAGGTCTGGAATACGAAAACATCATTCTCTATCGCTTCGTTTCGGATAACCGGCAGGTCTTCAGCCAAATCGTCGACGGAGTCACGGCGGAGGACCTTCGGGGCGATGATCTGGAATATCGGCGCGCCCGCGACAAGACCGACAAATCGCTCGAAATTTATAAATTTTTCATCAATGCCCTGTACGTGGCCCTGACCCGCGCGACTCGAAATGTTTACCTGATCGAATCCGAATCCGGTCACCCGTTCCTGCAACTCCTGCAGCTAAAGAAAGACGATGAGACCGTTCGGGTCGAAGCCAAAGCGTCCACCCTGGACGATTGGCAAAAGGAAGCTCGCAAGCTGGAACTGCAAGGCAAACAGGAACAGGCCGATGCGATCCGCGCAACCATTCTCAAAGAGACTCCGGTGCCCTGGCCGGTGTTCGATGAAGCGCGGGTTCTGGAGAACCTGATCAAAGTGTTCAAAAACCCAGTCCCGGGTTCGAAATTCAAACGTCAGCTATACGAGTATGCGGTCAGCTACGACGAACCCGAACTTGCCAATTACTTGGAAAACGAAGCGCGTTTCGAAGAAGCCAGGCACTTTCAAAAACAGCGCAAAACCCTGGGATACAAGCATCTGGCGTCCTATTATGGTCACAGCTTCAAGGAACTCCTGCGCAATTGTGAGCGGCACGGCGTCGACCATCGCACGGCGATGAATCTGACGCCGCTCATGGCCGCCTCGGCCGCCGGCAATATCGCCCTGGTCGAGGAGTTGTTGGAACGCGGCGCCGATCGGGACCTGACCGACCACCTCGGACGTAACGCGCTGCACTGGGCGATGACCGAAGCCTTTCGCGAACCCAAGTTCGCAAAAGGCGGTTTCGCCGCGATTTATGAGCGTATCGCGCCTCCGGTCGTCGACCTGATGGTCGGTGAACGCCTGGTTCGCATCGATCGGCATTTGACCGAATATTTTTTGCTGCAAACGCTTTGGAGTCTGTTCAAATTCCGTTTCGTGGTTTACGCGTGGAAAGGCCGTTGCGCCTTCGATGCCGCGTCGGTGCTGGAAGCGTGGGAACATTTGCCGCGCAGTGTCCTGAAACCGGAACGCAACAAACGTCAGCACATCTCCGCGGTGCTCTCGCGCAATGAAGTCGACCGCGACTATGCCTACAACCGGCGTCTGTTCAAACGGGTGGATACGGGCTGGTATCAGTTCAACCCAGCGCTTCTATTACGCCGAAAAAATGCCGGGGGCGAGGAATGGATTCCAGTTTTCGAAGCGCTCAATCTGAGATTCGTCAAGGAGTTATCCTATCGCGGGAATTGGGAGACGATTAATCAGTTGCTGGCAGAGGCGGGCGTCGAAGTGCCGGGGGTTCCGATTGCCGGTAACGAAATAGCCAGGAGGCAGGCCGAGGAAGAGCGCGAATGGATGCGTCGTCTGAATGAAGCTAGGGAATTGCAGCAACGCAAGGTCGGACAATTCGCGGAGAAGCCGGCTCCTTGGGGAACATCTCGCGCGAAGCAACAGGCCCTCGATCGCCTGCGCCGGACAATCGAGGAAAACGACAAGGGCGGCAAGAAGTAGAGGTGTCCTGATCACCTGAGTCAGACGCCGGTTCCGGCGCACAGCTTTCGTTCGATTCTCTGCCCGCAACTAGCGGTTGAGAGTTCTCCCGCGTCGTGATATAAGCATAGGAAGAAATCATACTGTTCTCAGCGAGGCAGGGTCGATTTCGAAGGGCTGAGTATGCTTATGGAAAGATTCGATCACTCAGGGACTTATCGTAAATTCAAACAAGAAAGGAGGAATTGTTGTGAAAGACAGAACACGTTTACACGACGGTATCGTCGGCGTTTTGGTTACCCTGGGCGTATTGTTGGGTACGTTTAATGTTTATTGGTTATTGTTGCCCGCGTTGGTCGGAGTGCTTTTGATTCAAAGTTATTTCACGGGTTTCTGCCCCGTGTACTATACCCTGGACCGGATCGAGGCATCCAAATCCGGCGGGGTCGGCGCATCCAAGTCGGCCTGAAGTAAAGATTCGTCGAATCGCGGCGATTGATTCTGATCGGACAGGTATCCAACCTGTGATCCAGTTAAGACCGGGGTAGCATGCCCCGGTCTTACGCAGGCTTTTCGAGATCGTTCAATAAAACTTTCAGAAATCTCGCGGCTTCGCCGCCCGTCACCGCACGGTGGTCGAAGGTCAGCGAAATCGGCAGGATGGAATGAATGGCGGTGTTCCCATGTTCGGGAACGATCTGATCGCGGATTTTCCCGGCGCCGATGATCGCAACGGTCGGAGGAACTACGATCGGATTCGCGTAACGCCCCGCGAAAGTCCCGAAATTCGACAAGGTAATCGTGTATCCGCGCATGTCTTCGGGATTGATGGAACGCTTCGCAACCGCCTCCTTGATCGCATCGAGAGCGCGCCTTAGATTCTCGGTTTCGCGATTCCCGACATCCCGGAGGACCGGGACGAAAAGGCCTTGGTCGGTATCGACCGCGATGCCCAGATCGATTTTTTTCGGAAGTATCCGTCCGACCGCATGACTGTTGTACCAGGCATTCAATGCCGGCTCCGCGCGGCAGGCCGCAACGATCGCGCGGATCAGCCGGATACTCACATCGGCATGATTCTGCCAGGCATGGATGTCCGCGTCGTCGTTCAGCGTCACCGCGACCACTTCGCGGTGGGCTTGGCTCATGGTTTGCGCCATGGCACGGCGCACGCCGCGCAGCGGTTCCATTTCACCGGCTTCGGCTAAAAGCTTTGCGGCGCGGTGGATGTCCTCGACGGTGACATTCCCGCCTTTGCCGGTTGCTTTGACCATATCGATTTCCACATTCAAACGGTTCGCAAGCGCCCGGACCGCGGGTGTCGCTTTGACTCCGGTTCCCGAGGAATGTCCGACCGTAATCGGTGATTCGTCGATGTGCTTATCGCCTGCTTCGACTTGGCCGACCACGCTGCCCTTGTCTTTTCGGAGTTCATCCGCGGTCACGAATTCGACCAGCGGGTCCCCGATGTGCAATATTTCCCCGATGTTGCCGTAAAGCTTGAGAATCTTACCTTCACATGGACTCGGCAGCTCGACGATCGCCTTGGCGGTTTCGACCGCGACAAGCACCTGATCCTGCTTGACCTCATCGCCCACACTGACATTCCACTGCACGATTTCGGCTTCCTGCAAGCCTTCGCCGAGATCCGGAAGTTTGAAGTATCGCATCAGGATTCGAGGGTCCTGTGCGCGGCGGCTACGATCCGGTCGACGCCGGGCAGGTACTGTTTCTCGAGCTGATACAGCGGCATGACCGTGTCGTATCCGGTGACCCGCTCGACCGGGGCCATCAGACTCATCAGGCCCGATTCGGCGAGACCGGCCGCGACTTCCGCTCCGACGCCGCAGGTTCGTGCGGCCTCGTGTACGATCACGCAGCGACCGGTCTTTTCGACCGAAGTCAGGATGGTTTTCATGTCGAGCGGCTTGATCGTCGCGAGATCGATCACCTCGGCTTCGATTCCGGAATCCGACAAACGCTCCGCCGCGATCCTGGTTTCATGGATCATTGCGCCCCAGGAAACCAGTGTCACGTCGCTACCCTCGCGCAACAGGAAGCAGGTGTCCAGAGGCAATTCTTCGCCGTTGTCTTCAATCTCCTGTTTGAACAGGCGGTAAATCCGCTTCGGTTCGAGAAAGATCACCGGATCCGGATTCCGGATCGCGGCCAGGAGCAAGCCATAGGCGCGGTGCGGGGAAGACGGGATCACGACGCGGATACCGGGAATATGCGCGAAAATCGCCTCGGTACTTTCGGAATGATGTTCGGGCGCATGGATTCCACCCCCGAACGGGACACGCATCACCATCGGGCAGCCGAGCCGTCCGCGAGTCCGGTTGCGCAGCCTTCCCGCGTGGTTCACGATCTGGTCGATCGTCGAGTACACAAAACCCAGGAACTGGATCTCGGCCACGGGTTTCAAGCCTTCCGCGGCCATGCCGATCGCCATTCCGGCGATCAGAGTTTCCGAGAGCGGGGTATCGAAAACCCGTTCGGCGCCGAATCGTTCTTGCAAACCGGCCGTGGCCCGGAACACCCCGCCGTTGCGTCCGACATCCTCTCCGAATACGACCACCGCAGGATCCGCCGACATTTCTCTGGCGAGCGCCAGGTTAACCGCATCGAGCAGCGTGACTTCAGTCATCCTGGCGTCCTCCCTGGATTGCACTGCGGCGCTGCCATTCGAGCGATTCGGGCAGGGAGGCATACAGATGGTCGAACATGGATCCGGCGGGTTGGGCAGGAATGTCAAGGTATTCCCGAACTGCGCGCTCCACTTCCTGCTGGCTTTCGAATTCCAGTTCTTTTTCGGCCTTTTCGGACCAGTTTCCCTGGTTGCTCAAGTACCGGCGCAAGCGTACCAGCGGGTCCGCGCGCCACCATTGTGCGACTTCGCTCTCGCTGCGGTAGCGGCTCGCATCATCGGCCGTGGTATGGTCCGAGAGGCGGTAGGTCAACGCTTCGATCAGAGTCGGGCCGTGACCGTTCCGGGCTTTGATCAATGCCTTCTCGATCCGCTCGTACAACGCGATCACATCATTGCCGTCAACCTGCTCGCCCGCAATGCCGGCCGCAATTGCCTTCTGAGCCAGGGTTTCCGCGCGGCTCTGTGCGTTGCGCGGCATTGAGATCGCCCATTGATTATTGGCGACCACGAAGACGATCGGCAGATCCCATACCCCGGCCGCATTGATCGCTTCGTAAAAATCACCCTTGGACGTCCCGCCATCCCCGAGCACGCACACGGCCACGCGCTGTTCGCGCCGCAAGCGAATCGCATAGCCGACCCCGACGGCATGTGGTGCCTGGCTTGCAATCGGAATGCAAATCGGAAAATCGCGTCGCGGAATTTCGAAGTTCATGCCGGTCTCGTTGCCGCCCCAGTAGAGCAAGATGTCTTGCATTCGGACTCCGCGCAAAAACTGGGCCGCGTATTCGCGATAGGCCGGAAGCAGCACATCTTCCTTTCTCATACAACTGCCGATCGCGGTACCGACCGCTTCCTGACCCAGGCACGAAGCATAGGTGCCGAGTTGTCCGCGCCTCTGCAAAGCGATTGCCTTGGTATCGAAGGCCCGGGTTTTGAACATGTTGCGGTAGAAACCGATCAGGGTCTCGGAATTCTTCGCGAATTCAGGGATTGGACCGAGTATCTGTCCCTTCGGGTCGAGGACTTGGTGATAATGAATCTCGAATCGGGCAACCGGAGCTTGCGTTGCTCCCTGAAGCACGGAAACCGAAGGACAATTCGGGATGGATGTTCGAGCGGTTTGCTTTGCCATTGCATTGATCCTTATCAAATTTTGGCCAGGACAAGCCTATGGATACGACTACCCTCTCCTCCGAACCTGACAAAAAACTAAATCTGAAGTCTCCTTTTTAAATTGTTTTATTAGCGTTTGGAGACAATTTGCGCAGTTAGACCTTCGGGTACCTCGAAAATTCCGGGGCCAATTTCCGGCCGATTGCTTTGGATACGCGGGATTCGGGTTGGCGGCCGAATATGTCCGCGACAGTCCAAGCGGTCTCGATCAGCCGGTTGAGATGAATTCCTGTTTCGATGCCCATGCCATCGAGCATGTAAAGCAAATCCTCGCTGGCCAGATTGCCGCTCGCGTTGCCGGCAAAAGGGCAGCCTCCGAGACCGGCTACCGAGCTGTCGATCACATTGACTCCCGATTGCAACGCGACCAGCACATTGGCCAGCGCCTGACCATAGGTGTCGTGGAAATGAACCGCGATTTTTTCGAGCGGAATCCGCCGGCTCACGGTTTCAAGCAAGCGGCTGACACTACCCGCGGTTCCGACGCCGATCGTATCGGCGAGCGATACCTCGTAACAGCCATAATCGATCAAAAGTCCTGCAATTTTTGCGACGAATCCGGCGTCAACCTTTCCCTCGAAAGGGCAACCCAGAGTGCAGGAGAGGTAAGCCCTGACGGTGATTTCGTTCGCGAGCGCCTTGTCGCAGATGGAACGGATTCTCTCAAGATTCTGTTGGATCGAGCAGCGATTGTTGGCCATCGAAAAGGCTTCGGTCGCCGCACAGAACACGCTGATCTGGCGGGCATCCGCGCGAATCGAGCGTTCCAGCCCGTCGAGATTCCCGACCAGAAGCGGATATTCGACCCCGTCTTTTCGCTGGATGCTCCGGTAAACTGTTTCGCTTTCCGCGAGTTGCGGGACGGCTTTCGGCGATACCAAACTGCCGGCCTCGATCGTCGAAAAGCCGCAGCGCGTAAGCCTGTCGATCAATTCCGCGCGAACCACGACGGGGAGTATGAGGGGCTCGCTTTGCAGTCCGTCGCGCGGTCCGACTTCGACGATTTTTACTCGGGCCGGAAGCATCGCGCCGAGCCTACTTCACCCAATTCGGGATGCGTTTGCCGAGAAATGCCGAAATTCCTTCGCGGGCTTCCTGCGTGTTGCGGGTTTCCTCCAACCAATCGACCGTTTTCTTCAAGGTCAGATCCGAAAGCGGCATTCGATCGCCGCCGATCAACCGGCTTTTTATCCGGCCGATCGCTTGCGGCGCGCCTTGACCCAGCGCGCGGTGCAATTCGAGCGCCTCTTTCGGCAGTTGTGCCTCGTCGAACACTTGATGAACCAGTCCGATCCGATGCGCTTCGCGGGCCTCGATGACTTCACCCGTTAGAAAATAGCGCCGGGCGATTCTCTCACCGATTGCCTGGATCACGAAGGGACTGATGATGGATGGAATCAGGCCGAGTCGAACCTCCGAAAAAGCAAATCGCGCGCCGCTTGACGCGAACGCGATGTCGCAGCAGCAGACCAGACCGGCCCCGCCGCCGCAGGCCGCGCCCTGTACGATCGCAACGGTGGGTTTGGTCATGTGGTACAGCCGATGCAGGACCAGGCCCAGCCTGTAAAACTCGTTGTCCAAGGTTTTGCCGGCGGAATCGAAGGATTCTTGCAGCCATTTGAGATCCATGCCACTGCAAAAATGCTCGCCAATCGAAGACAATTCGACGCTCCGGATTTGGGCGCTCCGTTCGATTTCCTTTAGAATTTCGCCGAGCACTTCGAGCAATTCCGGATTCAGGGCATTGTGCGTCTCGGGCCGGTTCAATCGGATTCGCGCCACACCGCGTTCGTCAACGGTCAATGTGCATGGATTCATCTGCGTGCCAAGCGAAAAGTCGGATTCAACCGGAAACTCTGCCGGTTACCCCGCTATGACACGCAAAAAGGCAAAAGGGTCAATCACACGAAGAAACCGTGAATATTCGGAAAAATCCTGTGATAATTATCCCGAATGGAGGTCCAATACGAACCGGAGAGTACCGTTGAAGGGGGCGGCCATGCAAAAATTTCGAGCATTTCGAATCCACCGCAAGGACGGCAGGCACCAGGCAGGTTTCGAGACCATTGCGCTGGACCAGCTGACCGAGGGCGATGTCGTGATCAAATCCTTGTACTCCGGCATCAACTACAAGGATGCGCTCGCCGCGACCGGCAAGGGGGATATTTTGCGCAAGTTCCCGCTGGTCGGAGGGGTGGATGTGGCTGGAGTCGTCGAGCAGTCGGGTGTCGCGGAATTCAGACCGGGCGATCCGGTACTGGTGTGCGGCTGCGGCCTGTCCGAAACGTTGGATGGCGGATATGCGGACTATGTTCGGGTGCCCGCGGACTGTGTGATGGCGCTCCCTTCGAGTTTGAATCTGTACCAGGCCATGGCCATCGGTTCGGCCGGATTTTCCGCGGCACTCGCGCTGGATACCATGCAGATCAACGGCCAGGCTCCGGAGCGGGGGCCGATTGTCGTGACCGGAGCGACCGGCGGGGTCGGGAGCTATTCGATCGATCTGTTGTCCAACTTGGGCTTCCGGGTCGTCGCGATCACCGGAAAGCGTGAATGCCGGGGGTATCTGGAGTCCCTCGGGGCCGCCGAGGTTCTGATCCGCGAGGATCTCGAATTGGGGACGCGTCCCTTGGAAAAGGGGTTATGGGGCGGCGCAATCGACAGCGTGGGCGGTGATTTGCTGGCCTGGCTCACGCGCACGGTAAGGCCCCGCGGTAACATCGCATCGATCGGTCTGGCCGCCGGAGTCAATCTGAAAACCACGGTCTTCCCCTTCATCCTTCGCGGAATCAATCTGCTCGGGATTAATTCGGTGTTTTGCCCGGCGGCGCTCAGGCAAAAAATCTGGGGAAGACTCGCTGGCGAACTTCGCCCCCGGCACATCGACAAAATCGTGAATCATGTGATTCCCTTGGAACAGATCACCGAGGTCTTTCAGGATTACCTGAACAGCGCGGTGATCGGGCGTACCGTGGTCAAAATCGCTCCGGAGTAACCGGTACACGAAACGCATCGTCCGGCCCGTGCTTCCGGTCAATGGCCGGGGTCACGGGGGCTTGAGAAACCCAGCGCGCTCTTTACTTCCTCGGGAAGTTCCGGCAAGGCTGAGCGCGGAATCAGAAAAGTGGACAGATTGAACAAGTCCGCGAAAATCCGTTGCCGCTCGATCGTGGCTTTCAGATAGTCATGGCCGCTCGATCCGCCGGTCCCGATTTTTCTGCCCACCATGCGGTGAACCATCACGGCATGAAGGCTTCGCCAGGCGGAAAGTTCCTCGTCGATATCCATGAGGCGGGTCAACAATTCGAACGGAAGCTGCAGCAAAGGTTCCTCGCGATACAGAGCGATGAACAACGCAGCCAGGGTCGAGGCGTGGCTCAATCGGAAGTTTCCTTTTATGTGTTGTTCTCGATACCGTTGCGCATCGAAAAGGCATGCAAAAGAGCTTCGGGTCTGATCGAGCTCGCGCAGCTGGCCGGTTTTTTCCGGCCCCTTCAGAAAAGGATTGTGCGTGATCGTTTCGGCGTCCCGGATCAGCATCTGGTCCACTGCTCCCTGATAGGTTTTCCAGAAATCGAAATTACCGAACTTCAGAAAGGGCATTCTCAGGAGCCAGGCATCCAGCAACTCGAACAGCGATGCTTGCTGCGCGATTTGCTTTAGGTGATCCCGGTCCGGTGTCTCGAAGCGGCCGAAATGGACCGGTTTCAGTTGCCGGCACAGTCCCAGACATAATTCGATCTCCCGGAACTGCACGCTTTGAAAACCCGAGGCCGGCGTCAGGTCGTCGCGAAAATCCAGGAAGTCCAGAGGCGTCATCGATTCGAGCACATTGAACTGTTGATTGATCAGCTTTTGAATGCGCACGATCCGGCCCAGCCGGCCGACGATTTTGTAAAGGTCCTGCTCATTGATCGGGACCTG
>JAKEEL010000119.1 GCA_022616595.1 Methylococcaceae bacterium | reverse complement strand
CCCCGTGAAGCCACCGACGAACAGCCGAAGGACGCCGCCATTTACTCCGGAGACTGCGTAAGGCGGAGCCAAGGACCGGGCTCCGCCACGCGGGATTGAAAAGACTATCATATCGTAACCAACCGTCCGCGGCCTTTGCATGTTTCCGAATCCTTGCGGGCCTGCGGCAGATCGACCATAATCCCAGCGCGCTTTAGAACTGAGTTCGCGAGTCATCGTGTTGTCCGAGTCGAACAAACTATCCGTTTATATCATCGCCTACAACGAGGCCGACAAAATCGTCGCGGCGATCCGCAGCGTGTCCTGGGCGGATGAAATTATCGTTGCGGATTCCGGAAGCACCGACGGCATGATTGAGAAAGCCGAGTCTCTCGGAGCCAGGGTTGTCCAGATCCCTTTCCAGGGTTTCGGAGATCTTCGCAACCGGGCGATCGAACACTGCCGATCTCCCTGGATTTTCAGTCTCGATGCCGACGAGCGCTGCACGCCGGAACTTGCCGATGAGATCCTCGGCGTTATCCGCTCCGCCGATTCGAGCGATGTCTATCGGGTTCCGCGGCGAAATTATTTCATGGGACGCTGGATCCGGCATTCCGGTTGGTATCCGAATTACCGGCAGCCGCAACTGTTTAGAAAAGGCACCCTGAAATATACGTTGGAACCGGTGCATGAAGGCTTTGAATTGCTCACCGACCGCCCCATCGGGCATCTGAAAGAAGCGCTCTGGCAGGTGCCCTTCGCGAATCTCGATGAAGTGATCCACAAGGCCGGCCGCTACTCGACCCTGGGCGCGGATAAACTGGCCGAACGGAATGTCAAGCCCGGCATGGGTGGCGCATTGTTGCGGGCTTTCTGGTCGTTTTTCAAGCACTTTGTTTTAAAGCGCGGATTTCTGGACGGGTGGCCCGGATTCGTGATCGCTTTCGGGAACTTCGAAGGCACATTCTATAAAAACGCCAAGCTTTATTGCCGTTCTGTCGAATGGGTGCCCGCTGAAGAAGAGGCGCTTCGCAGAGGAGTGCCGAGCTGCGGAGACGATCCGAGTGCCGGAACAGCAAGAACGATCAATTCCGCGAGATCCGATTCCGCGCGAACCGATTCTGCCTGATCGTCGCGCTCGCTGGCCGGTCCGGTACTACATTTTGGCTTGGAGGTAATTTTCAAGACCCACCTTGCCAATCAGTTCCAGTTGGATCTCCAGCCAATCGATATGTTGTTCTTCGCTTTTCAAAATCTCTTCGAACAATTCCCGCGAGACATAGTCGCTCGCCGATTCACTATAGGCGATCGCCTCCCGTAACAGGGGGCAGGCGTCCATTTCCAGTTTCAGGTCGAGGCTGAGCATTTCCTGGACGTTTTCGCCGATCATCAACTTGCCGATGTCCTGCAGATTGGGCAGTCCTTCGAGAAACAGGATTCGCTCGACAAGATTGTCGGCGTGTTTCATTTCGTCGATCGATTCATGATAGACATGCTCGTTGAGCTCGTTCAATCCCCAGTTCTTATACATTCTGGCATGCAAGAAATACTGATTGATCGCAGTCAGTTCATTACTAAGGACGCGGTTAAGGTATTCGATGACTTTTATGTCGCCTTTCATTGCTAGTTCCTGGAAACTTGGGTAAAGCGGCTTCGATGAAATTCCGAGAACAATTCAGATACCCATGTTGCTCAGGGCCATCATGACATCATTCAGGATGCCGGTCAGTCTGGGGTGGGAGACCTCGAAATGGGTCAGTGTATCCGACAAACCTTCGGTCAGCGTGTGATGGTACTCAAGATCCCCCGGGCGCTCGAGCTTCTTTTCGAGATTCTGGATCAGCGATTCGAGTTTCCGTTTCGACTCCAAATCCAAATCGGACAGTTTGGAAAGTTCACTGCGCAAAGCGGCCAGAGTTTCTTCGAGTTGTTCGTTCATTGCAGATGGTTCCCCTGTGCAAAGCTTTTCCTTTATTTTAACAGCGAGGCTAGATTTTTGATAATAAATCGCAGACCGAGTCGATCGGTCCCGGGGATCTTGCCCCGATCACTGACCTTCTGAAAATCTTTTCACGCCATGTTATAGTAGGCGCCATGAATTTGAGATATAATGAGAATCATTCGTACTTGCTCGAATATTCAATATTACACATCCGGATTAGGCGGCGACTTTTCCAAAACCGGCTTTTTCATAACGGTTTTTCTGCCGGCTGAGGATCGATATGCTGGAAAGTGATCAAATAAGCGTGCGTTCTTTTCCGCTCAGCATGGCGGTGGAGGGCGATCGGGTCCGTATCGTCATGCACCGCGGCGGGCAAGGTCTGGATAAACGGCTCGCGTCGATGGGGCTGCACATCGACAGCAGGATTGAAATTCTGCAACGCCTCGGCGGTTCTTTCGTGGTCGCGGTGAACGATATCCGATTGGCTTTAGGCGCCGGGATGGCGCACAAAATCATGGTCGTACCGCTTGCGTAGGAAATTTCCCGGGCTCTTCGGGCAACCTGGAACAAAATACAATGCATCAAGCGCCCCGCCAGCAATGATTTCACGATCGGGGGGAATCGAAAATTGTCGGACAGCATCCAAAATATGAAAGCCGGCGAATCCGGCCGGATCGTTGGTTTCGGAACGGCCGCGAAATCGTATCGCAAAAAACTTCTGGCCATGGGACTGACTCCGGGAGCCGAATTCCATGTCACTCGTTTCGCGCCGATGGGGGATCCGGTCGAGATTAAAATCCGGGGCTTTTCGCTGAGTCTGCGCAAAGAAGAAGCAGCCGGCTTGCTGATCGAGAGAATATAGACCATGGCCAAAGACTATACCATCGGCGTTGTCGGCAATCCGAATTGCGGTAAGACGACCCTGTTCAACGCCCTGACCGGGGCCAGGCAGCATGTCGGCAATTGGCCGGGGGTCACGGTGGAGCGGAAAACCGGCGATTTTCAATACAAAAATTTCCGTTTTGAACTGGTCGATCTTCCAGGAACCTACTCGCTGGATGTCACGGATGAATCGGTTTCCCTGGACGAGCAAATCGCGCGGGACTACGT
>JAKEEL010000118.1 GCA_022616595.1 Methylococcaceae bacterium | reverse complement strand
CCTTGAAAGAGTCTTTCAAACAATACAAGATTCTGAGCGAGGAACTGGTTTACGGGGGCTATTTCAGACTCAAACGCCTTTCCCTGAAACACACCCTGTATGAGGGGGGGTGGAGCCCGGAACTCGACCGGGAGCTGTTTCGGCGCGACAACTGCGTGGCGCTTCTGCCTTATGATCCGGTCCTGGACCAGGTTGTGCTCGTGGAACAGTTCCGAGTCGGAGCCGTGCTGGACAAACCGGTTCCGTGGCTCCTGGAAATCGTTGCCGGTGCAATCGAACCCGGCGAACGCCCGGGAGATGTCGCCTGCCGCGAAGCCAGGGAGGAAGCGGGTTGTGAAGTTCTGGATCTGATCCCGATCAGCGAATTCTACACCAGCCCGGGAGCATCTTCGGAAAAGCTGACCTTGTACTGCGGTCGGGTCGACGCCCGTGGTCTCGGCGGTATCCACGGTTTGCAATCCGAGCACGAAGATATCTTCGTGAGCGTGGTCGATTTCGACGAGGCGATGGAAAAAGTCAAAAACGGCCAGATTGATTCCGCGATTCCGATCATTGCCCTGCAATGGCTGGCGCTGAATCGCGATTGGGTGCGGGAACAGTGGTGCTGATAGCAAAGCACGGAAAATCGCCGCACCGTTCCTTTTTTTCATATCGCACCAGGATTTCCCTGAACTGGTTGAACCACGAGTGGCAAATCTCGACGGCCCGGCGCCGTGGCTTGCAGTCGGGGTTGTTGCTCTTTTCCTTGATCTCCTCGCCACGTGGCCTGATTTGCGGGACATAGCCGCGTTCATCGATTTCGCACCGGGCGGTCTCGCCTGCTCAGTGACTCAAAATGAGAATTGCTGGGGGATTTTTGATGCGTCTCTTCAGAACCGACCCGTAGGTTACTTGCGGGCCTTGAAATTGTAAGAATATTATGGAATATGGAACCCGTTCTACTAGCTTTCACGGGTAGCCGTGACCGAACAAATCAGTCTTCCTTCGAACAATCGGGTTTCCACGATTTCACCGACCTGGGTTTCCTTGGATGAGCGTAGAATCGCACCATTGTCCTGCCGGCTCGTGATCGCATAACCGCGCGACAGAGTCATGAGTGGACTGACGGTCTCCAAGGCATGGCTGAGTCCGGCGAGGTTCTGGTTTTTCCCTTCCATCGTTCTTCGCATGCCGGTGGTCAGTCGTTGGGATAATTGTTCTTGGCGGGACCCCAGTATTTTGATCAGTCGCTTTGGATTACAGGCATGGATCCGTAGCGAATGAGTCTCGATTCTTGCTTCGAGATGGCTGATCTTATTTTTCATGGAGCGAACCAGGCGGAGTTCGAGTTCGTCCATTCTTTGGGCTTGATCCTGCAATCGCCTGCCCGGATGAAGCTGTTTAAGGCGCCGGATCAACCATTGGAGCGTTTTATTTTGATTTCCGAATCGGATATGCATGTTCTGACGGATTCGCTCTTCGAGCCGTACGAAATGGCGCATCCATTCGATCTGTTCCGGGCTGGCTGTCTCCGCAGCCGCGGAAGGTGTCGCCGCTCGGAGATCCGAAACGAAATCAGCGATCGTGAAATCGGTTTCGTGACCGATTCCGGTAATTAAAGGCAGGCTGCACCGGCTGATGGCCCGCGCGACGATTTCTTCATTGAACGCCCACAGATCCTCGAGCGAACCGCCGCCGCGCGCGAGCAGCAGCACGCTGCATTCGCGCCTCGAGTCGGCTTTGGCAATCGCGGCCGCGATTTCGTATTTGGCGGCACCGCCCTGTACAGTGACCGGATAGATCACGACCGGAATCGCCGGAAAACGCCTTTTTAGTACGGTCAGGATATCCCGAAGCGCCGCACCGCTCGGCGAAGTAATCACGCCGATCCGTTCGGGGAATTTCGGAACCGGGATTTTTCTGGCCGGGTCGAATAATCCTTCTTCCGACAACCGTGTCTTGAGCGCTTCGAACGCGCGCCGCAATGCGCCGTCTCCGCTTTCCTCCATGATTTCTACGATCAACTGATAATCGCCGCGGATTTCGTACAGGCTGACTTGAGCTTTAACCAAGACCCGGCACCCGTCTTGGGGGCGAAAGGTCAGCTGGCGCCGATGCGTCCGGAACATCGCGCAGCGGACCTGGGCTTGCTCGTCCTTGAGCGTGAAGTACAGATGCCCCGAGGACGGGAAGGCCAAATTGGAAATCTCTCCCTCGACCCAAATCGAGAAGAAATGGTCGGCCAAGAGCGACCGGACCTCCCGGTTCAAGCGCGCGACTGTGAAGATTTCACGATGCTCGGAGTCTCCGGCTCCCGGATTCGGAAATTCGTGTTCCGCCGTCAAGGCCTTCGGCGAAACGGGATCACGACCGCTTCGGTAACCGAGTAGCTCTTATGATCGGGCCCGGTCAGACTTCGGACAGAATGGATCAGACCATCGCATGCGCAAACCGAATCCATCATCATTCGATTGAGCCTTAGGCAGCTATCCATGGCATTCTTGCTGCGCCTTATCTCCAAATCGATACGCCATTGAAGGCCCCGTAAACGCTTTCGCAGGTAAACCGGACAGGTCTCGATGATATCGTTGATCGCATCCTGGCGATCATGCTCGAATTTTACGGGGTCCTTCTTGGCAAGTTGTTTCCAATAGTCGAAATCAAAGGGATCCAGCCGGTTCGTTATCGTTGCTTTTGTTTTTGTCATGCCTTGCTCCGGTTTTATAGTGGTCGCAATTTATAGTTCGGGTTTTTCAGTTCCCCTCACCCGCTCCCGGAGAGAGGCGGAATCAGTGCGCCCGAATTTGACCTGCGATGGGTATATCGAAGAAACGTCGAGTCATCTTCCGAATGAAAGGACTTCGATTCGTACCAGGCAAACTGCGAACCAAATTTCCATTACATTGTATTTCAAAGAGAAAAAAATAGACCTAAAGGATTGGTTAAAAAAGTGTAAATTTTATCGACGATTTTAGCCGCTGCAGTGGCCCGATCATCGGTTAAACATCCTTTGTTTCCTCTCCCGCGGTAAACGGAGCATTACTATTGCTTTCTTCAGTGGCTGAACTGGGCTCTGGAAAACCAGCAACCGGTTCGGTTTCCCGTGCCGGCCCCGGTCCGGTTCCCGCGGAACGGTTGCGCGGAGACCTGCGGTTTCTGATCGGGGATCGCCTCGACCGCGATTTGCGGGGTTTGGGACCGTCCGAAACAGGTCCCGCGGGAGTGTATTGCGTTTCCGGGGTTTCAAGGGGTTGAAATCCCTGGGACTGTGCGAGCTTGGCGGACGCATCCACAGCGGAATCCCCATGCGGGGGGTTCAATTCCGGATGCCCCCCCGGGCTGCTTTTTTCCACTGCCTTTCCAGCGGAACTGAAATCGGGTCTGGAAGATTTCGCTTGCGGAGCTTCAATTTTTTCCAGGGACCTTTCAAGGATGGACTCCGGAAGAACCTTCACATCTTTTGCTTCCTGTACGGGGCTCCGCGCGCTTTGAGCGGATTCCGGCAAAGCGCTGGATTCTTGCAGGTCTTGAGACATCGTATTCGTGACGTCGACAGGCCTTTGAACCGGATCCGGCACTATCTCGTTCGCGGTCTTGCGGTCCGGCTGAGCCGCATTGCGGTTTCCGGACGTATCGAGCTTCGACGCAGCAGCGCCCTCGTCAGTCCTTCTGGGACGCCTGCGTCTGCTGGATGCGCGTTTCGGGGCCTCGCGGTTTTTTCCGTTTGCCTGACTCGCCGGTGCCTGACTATTGGCCGTAGCGGTTCTGGTATCGCCGGATTCGGACGGGCCCTTATCCGGCTTCAGGGACTCGGAAGCACGATTTCGGCGGATGCGTTTATGGGAACGACGGGAATTTTCACTCCGACGACGATTTTCATCTTTGTTCGCGGATGAAAAGCCTTTGTCCGGTTTTTCCAAGGCCTTGGCGGAACGATCCAGATCCGATTTGGGCTCGGAATCGCTCGGTTTGCCGCCGACCAGACGCTTCCAGAACTTCTTGATCATGCCGTCCGCGGTCTTGGCACCGGATACGGGCGCAGGTGATTCGGGTAAAAATTCCTTGACCGCGGGTTCTTCCGGTCTTTGTTCGGCGCGCGTGGTGAACCTCGGCGTTTCGTTGATTTCGCCGCGGATCTGCTCGTAGCTGCTCTTATCCTCGATAAGGTCTTTTGTCCGGATGCGTTGGATTTCGTAAGCCGGGGTTTCGAGGTGTTTGGTCGGAAGCAGCACGATCGAGACATTGTGGCGTTTTTCGATCTGATCCACCACCGCGCGTTTTTCATTCAGCAGAAAAGTCGCGGAATCGATCGGCAGGTGAGCGACAATTTTCTCGGTGTTTTTCTTCATCGCTTCTTCTTCGAGTATCCGCAGGACCGAGAGCGCGAGCGATTCGACGCTGCGGATCGAACCCTGGCCATTGCACCTCGGGCAGGTCAGTTGGCTGAATTCGCCGAGCGAGGGACGCAAGCGCTGACGCGAAAGCTCAAGCAGGCCGAAACGGGAAATACGCCCGATCTGCACCCGCGCCCGATCGATCTTCACCGCTTCTCTGAGTTGATTTTCAACTGCGCGTTGATTGCGCGGCGCCAGCATATCGATAAAATCGATCACGAACAGGCCGCCAAGGTCGCGCAATCGGAGCTGGCGGGCTATTTCGGACGCGGCTTCGAGATTGGTGTTCAGAGCGGTTTCTTCGATATCCGAACCCTTGGTCGCCCGGCCGGAATTGATGTCGATCGAGGTCAAGGCTTCGGCATGGTCGATCACGATCGAGCCACCCGATGGCAGCGAAACGTCGCGATTGTAGGCCATCTCGATCTGACTTTCGATCTGGTAACGGCTGAACAGAGGAACCGTATCCTCGTAAAGCTTGGCTTTTTCCAGATAAGGAGGCATGACCTGCTGCAGAAAATTCCGGACCAATCGGAAGGTGGCCGGATTGTCGATCAGGATTTCATCGATATCGGCGCGCAAGTGATCGCGCAGCGCGCGGATGATGACATTGCTTTCCTGGAAAATCAGGAAAGGTGCGGAACGTTCCTTGGCCGACCGGTCGATGGCATCCCACAGTTGCAGTAGATAGTTCAGGTCCCATTGCAGCTCTTCCTCGTTTTTTCCGCCGCCCGCGGTGCGCACGATCAGGCCCATCCCCTCGGGGATCTCCAAAGTTTCGACGAGTTCGCGCAGGCCATTGCGGCTGTCGCTGTCGATTCGCCGCGATATTCCACCGGCGCGCGGATTATTCGGCATCAATACCAGGTAACTGCCGGCAAGGCTCAAGTACGTAGTCAGCGCGGCTCCTTTATTTCCGCGCTCCTCTTTTTCAATTTGCACGACAATTTCCGTTCCCTCCCTGATCAGATTTTTGATGTTCGACCGACTCGGCGCATTTTGCGCGGATTCGGAGAGAAATTCGGCCGCGATTTCCTTGAAAGGCAGGAAACCATGGCGTTCCGCGCCGTAATCGACGAACGCCGCTTCGAGACTGGGTTCGATGCGGGTGATCTTGCCTTTGTAGATATTGGATTTTTTCTGTTCCCGGGAGGGTACCTCTATATCAAAGTCATACAGTTTCTGACCATCTACAAGGGCAATGCGCAGCTCTTCCGCCTGCGTGGCGTTGATAAGCATTCTTTTCATTCTGTTTTTCGTCCATAAGCGTTCCAGCGCGGAAAGAAGGATCTTTCGGCAGGCGAGACCTAACTTCGCAACGGAAGTTATTCGCCATTCGTAATCAGACTGACAAAACCTTTGTGATCGGGGTTGGATGCTCGATCGTTATCATTTCGTTCAAATCGTTCTTCAATTGTTCATGCGTTGGAGACACGCGGTTCGCCCATCGTGGGTCGGGCGATAAAACCCAGCGGTGTCCGCCCCCGCGCACTGTCTGGAACGATCTCCGAGGGAGCGCGGTTTGGGGGGCGGACAGAAAAATCATGTCATCTTGAAACCGAATCGCGCTGCTAAATGCATGGAAAGCCCTGTCCGGGTGTGCCGCGCGCGACGTGTTTCGAGTGCTTTGCGTCATAAAGAAAACCGGTTGCCACGTGCGAATATGCCGGGATCCGTTGCTTCTTTGATCCGCGCTACTATATCAATGTTGGATGAAAGCTTCAATTTGGATATACGGCCCTGGCCGGCCTCAGCCCGGCAATTCCGAGCTTCCCATCAGATACTCGTCGACCGCCCGGGCAGCCTGCCTTCCTTCACGAATCGCCCACACCACCAGAGACTGGCCACGCCGCATGTCGCCGGCCGTAAAGACCTTGTCGATGTTGGCCTTGTAGTTTTCAGTATTGGCCAGGACATTCCCGCGCGGGTCAAGCGCGACGCCGAGTTCCTTGAGCATGCCTTCATGAACCGGATGCAAAAATCCCATGGCCAACAGGACCAGATCGGCTTTCAGCACGAACTCGCTGCCCGGAATCTCGGCCATCTGCCAACGGCCATTTTCGTCGGTCCATTTCAATCGGGTGCAGGTGAGGTGGGTCACCTTGCCGTTTTCGCCATGGATCGCCTTGGTCGTGACACTCCAGTCGCGGATACAGCCCTCTTCCTGGGAGGAGGAAGTCCGTAATTTATTCGGCCAGTTCGGCCAGGTCAGGGCTTTGTCCTCCTTTTCCGGAGGCCTGGGCAGGATTTCGATCTGGGTTACGGATATCGCTCCCTGGCGGATCGATGTGCCGATACAGTCGGACCCGGTATCGCCGCCGCCGATGACAATCACGCGCTTGCCTTTCGCGCTGATGCCGATGTCGTCGGGAACCTGACTCCCGGCGACGCGCTTATTTTGTTGCGGAAGATAATCCATCGCGAAATGAACACCCTCCAGGTTTCTTCCTGGAACCGGGAGATCTCTAGGCTGTTCCGCGCCCCCGGCCAGCACGACCGCGTCGAACTCGTCGATCAGCTGCCTGGCCGGAAAATCCACACCGACGTGATTGTTCGGCCGGAACACCACACCTTCCGCCTGCATCTGCGCGATACGTCGGTCGATATGATATTTTTCCATTTTGAAATCCGGGATTCCGTAACGCAAAAGCCCTCCGATGCGATCGGATTTTTCGAGCACGGTGACTTCATGTCCGGCCCGCGCGAGTTGCTGCGAACACGCGAGGCCGGCGGGGCCCGATCCGACCACGACCACGGTTTTGCCGCTGCGGTGCAATGGCACCTGCGGTTGTATCCAGCCTTCCTGCCAACCCTTGTCGATAATCGCGCATTCGATCGACTTAATGGTCACCGGCTCTTCGAACAGGTTCAGCGTGCAGGCCGCTTCACAGGGTGCCGGGCAGATCCGGCCGGTGAATTCCGGGAAATTGTTGGTGCTGTGCAGAACGTCCAACGCGTTGCGCCAGTTACCCTGATAAACCAAGTCGTTCCAGTCGGGAATGATGTTGTTGATCGGGCAGCCCTGGTGGCAATACGGAATTCCACAGTCCATGCACCGAGCACCCTGCTTGCCGATCTCGGAATCCGAGAGCGGGATGACGAATTCGCGATAGTGCCGGGTCCGGTCCGCGGCCAGCGCGTATTTGCGATCCTGACGCGCGATTTCCATGAATCCTGTGGGTTTACCCATTCTTTTTCGACCTCCGAGAATACCGCATCAGGCAATTTGTCGTTTGACCGTCCGGTCATGGCTGCTCTGCATCTGTTCCAGGGCCCGTCGATAATCGACCGGCATGACCTTGACGAATTTCGGCAGTGTTTCGGTCCAGTTTTCGAGAATTCTGCGGGCGCGGCGGCTGCCGGTGTAATGCAGATGGTTTTCGATCAGTTTCTTGAGGCGTTGTTCATCGTTGCGGGTCATATCGTGCATGAGTTCGACGAAACCATGCGATTCCAGATCGCCCCCCTGATGGTCCAGATCCTCGATCGCCGTGTCCTCTTCGAGAATCGGTTCGAGGTCGACCATGGCCAAATTGCAACGCTGTTCGAAGTCACCCTTGTCGTCCAGCACGTAGGCGATCCCCCCGCTCATCCCGGCCGCGAAATTGCGGCCTGAAGGCCCGAGCACCACGACCACCCCGCCGGTCATATACTCGCAGCCGTGATCGCCGACCCCTTCGACCACCGCGATCGCGCCGGAATTGCGGACCGCGAACCGCTCGCCCGCGAATCCGCGAAAATAGCATTCGCCGCTGATCGCGCCGTACAGAACCGTGTTGCCGACGATGATATTTTCTTCGGCCACGATCGGACATTCGGCGGGCGGATAGATGACCAGCCGTCCGCCGCTCAATCCTTTCCCGACATAATCGTTGGCCTCGCCCTGCAGTTCGATGCTGATGCCCGCGCTCACGAAGGCACCGAAACTCTGTCCCGCGGTGCCTTTGGCGAGTATGCTGATCGTATCTTCCGGCAGGCCCTTGTGGCCGTATTTTTTCGCGACTTCTCCGGAGAGCATCGCACCGAAGGTCCGGTTGGTATTGCAGATCCCGGTTTCGATGCGAACCGGCCTGCCTCTGTCCAGCGCGGGTCTTGCGAGTTCGATGATCTTGTTGTCGAGCGCCTTCTCGAGACTGTGATTCTGGCGTTCGCAGTTATAGATCGCGACCCCGGGCGGAAGCTCGGGCTTGTAAAGGATCCGCGAAAAATCGATCCCCTTGGCTTTCCAGTGCGAGACCGCCTTGCGCATATCGAGCAACTGGGATTGTCCGATCATTTCATTGAAGGTGCGGAATCCGAGTTTCGACATCAGTTCGCGAACCTCCTCGGCAACGAAAAAGAAATAATTCACGACGTGTTCCGGCTTGCCGGTGAAACGTTTACGCAATTCCGGGTCCTGGGTGGCCACACCGACCGGACAGGTGTTCAGATGACATTTGCGCATCATCAGGCAGCCCGAGACGATCAAGGGGGCGGTCGCGAAGCCGAATTCGTCCGCGCCGAGCAGCGCCGCGATCACGACGTCGCGGCCCGTCCTGAGACCGCCGTCGGTCTGCACCGCGATGCGCCCGCGCAGATTGTTCAGGGTCAGGGTTTGCTGGGTTTCGGCCAGGCCGATTTCCCAGGGGAGCCCCGCATGCTTGATCGATGTGATCGGGCTGGCCCCGGTTCCACCATCATACCCTGCAATCGTGACATGGTCCGCGTGAGCTTTCGATACGCCCGCGGCAACCGTGCCGACCCCGACTTCGGAAACCAGTTTGACGCTGATCCTGGCCTTGGGATTCACGTTCTTCAGATCGTGGATCAGTTGCGCCAGATCTTCGATCGAGTAAATGTCGTGATGCGGGGGCGGAGAAATCAGGCCGACCCCCGGAGTCGAATGCCGGACCTTCGCGATAATCTGGTCGACCTTGTGGCCCGGAAGCTGGCCGCCTTCGCCGGGTTTTGCGCCCTGCGCGATCTTGATCTGGAGATCGTCGGCATTGACCAGATACTCGGTCGTAACCCCGAATCGCGCCGAGGCCACCTGCTTGATCGCCGAGCGCATCGAATCGCCGTTCGGCAGCGGTACGTAGCGTTCGGCCAACTCGCCGCCTTCGCCGGTGTTGGATTTGCCGCCGATGCGGTTCATCGCGATCGCGAGCGTGGTATGCGCTTCGTAGGAGATCGAACCGAAGGACATCGCGCCGGTCGCGAAGCGTTTCACGATTTCCTTGGCGGGCTCCACTTGATCGAGCTCCACCGGTTTCTCGGCGAACTTGAATTCCATCAGGCCGCGGAGCGTCAATAGGCGTTCGTTCTGCTCGTTCACGAGCGCGGCGAATTCCTTGAAGGTCTGCGGGTTGTTGGAGCGCGTCGCGTGCTGCAGTTTTGAAATCGACAAGGGTGTCCACATGTGGTTTTCGCCGCGCAACCGGTACGCATATTCTCCGCCCACATCCAACGCATTCCGATAAAGCGGTGAATCGCCATAGGCCTGGCGATGCCGGCACACCGTCTCCTCGGCGATTTCCGCGAAACCGGAGCCTTCGGTGGTGCTCGTGGTTCCGGTGAAGTATTGATTCAAAAAGGCTGCCGACAGGCCCACCGCATCGAAGATCTGGGCTCCGCAATAGGACTGGTAAGTCGAAATGCCCATTTTCGACATGATTTTCAGCAGCCCTTTCGAAACGGCCTTGATATAACGCTTGTGGGCTTCTTCGCGGCTGACCGCCTCGCCGAACGAGCCGTTCAGGTCGGCCAGGGTATCGAAAGCCAGGTAAGGATTGATCGCTTCGGCGCCGAAACCGGCCAGAACCGCGAAATGGTGGACTTCCCTTGCCTCGCCGGTTTCAACCACCAGGCCGGTATCGGTTCGGAGGCCTTCGCGGATCAGATGATGGTGCACGGTCGAGGTCGCGAGCAAGGCCGGAATCGCGATCCGTCCCGCATCCATGCAACGGTCGGAAAGAATCAGAATATTGTTGCCGTCCAGAACGGCCGTCCGGGCGCTTTCACAGAGCGCTTTCAGAGCCGGTTCCATGCCGGCCGCCCCGCTGTCGGACGGAAAACAGATGCTCAGGGTCTTGGTCTTGAAGGCGCCGTGGGAGCGGGCTTCGATCCTGCGCACCTTTTCGAGGTCCTGATTGGACAGGATGGGCTGGCGGACTTCCAGGCGTTTGTGCGCTTTGCCTTTATCGAGCGCGAGAAGATTCGGACGCGGTCCGATCAACGAAACCAATGACATCACCAGTTCTTCCCGGATCGAGTCGATCGGCGGATTGGTGACTTGGGCGAAGACCTGTTTGAAATAGTCGTACAGCAAGCGCGGCCGGTTCGACAGCACCGCGAGCGAGGCGTCCACCCCCATCGATCCGACCGGATCCTGGGAACCGACCGCCATGGGTATCAGGATCTGCTTGACATCTTCCTGCGTGTAACCGAAAGCCTGCTGCCGGTCGAGCAGGGTGTGACTATCCGGCGGCATGGCCGCGATTTCGGGCGGCAGTTCTTCGAGTTTGATCTGGGATGCATTCAGCCACTCCTGATAGGGAGCGCGTCCTGCCAGTTTCGACTTGAGTTCCTCGTCGTCGATGATGCGGCCCTCCTCGATATCGATTAGAAACATCTTTCCGGGTTGCAAACGCCACTTCTTGACGATCTTTTCCTGGGGGATGTCGAGTACGCCCATTTCTGAGGCCATGACCACCAGATCGTCGTCGGTGATCAGGTAACGCGCGGGGCGGAGCCCGTTGCGGTCCAGGGTCGCGCCGATCTGTTTTCCGTCGGTGAAGGCGATCGCCGCGGGGCCGTCCCAGGGTTCCATGGCCGCCGCGTAATACTCGTAGAAAGCCCGTCTATGCTGGTCCATCAACTGGTTTCCGGCCCAGGCTTCCGGAATCAGGAGCATCATGGCATGGGCCAGGGAATAGCCGCCAGCCACGAGCAGTTCCAGCGCGTTATCGAAACACGCGGTATCCGAATGGCCCGCCGTGATCAGGGGCCACAGTTTGTCCAGGTCCTCGCCCAGAATATCCGAGGACATCGAGTGGCGCCGCGCGGCCATCCAGTTGACATTGCCGCGCACCGTGTTGATTTCTCCGTTATGCGCGACCATCCGGAAGGGTTGCGCGAGATCCCAGGTCGGAAAGGTATTGGTCGAAAAGCGCTGGTGCACGAGCGCGAAAGCCGAAATGATCCGACCATCCCCGAGATCCGGGAAATAGGCGCCGACCTGGTCGGCCAGGAACATCCCCTTATATAACAGGGTTCTCGATGAGAACGAGGCAAGATAAAAGGAGGAGCCTCTTTCCAGCCCGGCATTTCGGACGATATGTTCGACCTGCTTGCGGATCACGAACAGCTTCCTCTCGAAACTGTCCTGGTCCTTCAAGTTTTCGCCGCGACCGATCAATATCTGCCGCATCACGGGTTCCACCCGCTTGACCGACTCGCTGAGGCAGTGGTTGTCGGTCGGTACATCGCGCCAACCGAGCACTTTCTGGCCTTCTTTTTCGATCGTGTCGATCAGAATTCTTTCACAGGCGCTTTTGCTTTCGGGTATGGCGGGCAGAAACACCATGCCAATCCCATAATTACCGGGAGCCGGGAGCTTGATCCCGTTTTCAGCACACTCGGCACGGATGAATTCGTCGGGGATCTGAATCAGAACGCCCGCGCCATCACCGGCCAGGGGATCCGCGCCTACCGCTCCGCGATGGGTCAGGTTTCTCAGCAATTCCAGGCCCTGATCCACAATCCGATGACTTTTCCGTCCTTTGATGTGTACGATGAATCCCACGCCGCAAGCGTCATGTTCATTGTTCGGATCATATAGACCCTGTCTTTCCGGCAACGCGCTATGACTCATAGTACACCTCAATATTTCTCGAAAATCCGGACTTGTTCGACTCCAAGGGTTGAAATCAGATTCGTGCTATTGAACAATTAAGGTCACAAAAAACTTTCTAAAACAATAAGATAGGAATATATTTTCGGGGGTATTCATATCACAGAGCATTTCATTATAACCTTTGGATGCGGATATGTCATGCGCGTGCCGAGGCCCAAAATCCGGTCGCCCCGGGGATCAATCATTCACGGGCAAAGGGGTTCGCGTTGTCGGCGTGTGGTATACACGCGTCCACCTCGATCAGTGTTTACGGGATTCCTGGAGCGCTACGATTGCCGGCAGCAACAGCAAGGTGGACGACACCGCGAAGGTCAGTGACAGGGTGACCAGGATACCGATTCCCGACAATCCGCGGTGCGGAGAAAAGGCGAGTGTCCCGAACGCGCAGATCGCGGTGAGGGTGCTGAACAAAATTGCGCGCGGTGTGTAGGTGAGAAAAAGATTCCTCAGGCTTCCTTCGGCACGGAGTCTAAGCACGATGTAGATCCCGTAGGCATTGCTCAGTCCCAGGAGGAGCGGCAGGGCGATAATGTTGGCGAGGTCGAAGGGAATCCGGATCAAGACCGAACTCGCCGCCGTCAGAAGCAGGGAGAATACCAGCGGAATCAGGACCAACAACGTGTCGAAAATGCGGCGCAGTACCGCGAGCAATAGCAATGCGGTCGCCAGAAAAGCCAGGAGTGTGGCTTCGAGAGCCGCGCGAACCACCGCGTCACCGCCTTCCAGGAGTTCCACGGCGGCATCGGTGGCTCCCGGCGCAATGCTTTGGACCTCCCGGACGAAGTGCCGCAGAGCATCGTTGTCGCGAAGATCTTGTTTGGGGAATATTTCCAAGCGGGCCCGTCCGTCGCGGCTGAGGTAGCGTTTCGTCAGTTCAGGGGGTAGATCATCGAGTTCTACCGGCGCCGGATCCAAAAGTTGGCGAAGCACATCCAGTGTTTCCGGAAGATCGCCAATCGCGTTTTCGCGCAACTGCACCAGTGCCGGTTCGGGCCAGTCGGGTGCGGTCTTCAGAGCGATGAGGGCGGTTTTCAATCGTGCCGCGCTGCTGGCCATGGGCAACGAAAGCTTGGCTGGATCCGCTCTTGCCAGTTTCTGCTCTAGCTCGTCTACGGCGCGCACCTCTTCGTCCAGAGTCGGGGTGTCGATCGAACCGCTCCGCGCCAGTAAAGGCCCAAGCAACAGATTCATTTCATCGATGATCGCAAATTTTTCTTCTTGTTGCTCGGGAACGAAGTCGCCGAGCGTGATCGTCTTGTCCACGGAAGGCAGAGGTTGCACCTTACGGCCGAGTGCCTCGGCACTTTCGAGGTTCCGGGCCACCACCGAAATCGTGTACGGCGTGGTCTCGGGATCGGCCAACAATTCTTTGAATGTGGCGACCGATTCGCTGGTCTGATCCTTCATGTTGAGCGGGTTGAAATCGAATTGCACCCGGGGCAGCAAGGCTGTCGATCCAAGTACGGCCAAACCGCACACGCACAGGATCGTTCGTCGGTATCGGCTCGGTTCGAACCCTGAAGCGATCTGTCCGCTATGGCTCGCTTGACGAAACTCCAGACTTTTCGGCAGCACTGTGAGGAGAGCGGGCAGCAGGGTCAGGTTGAGCAGCGTTGCGATAGCCATTCCCACACCGGAAATGACGCCGAGTTCCGCAAGGCCGAGGTAGCTGGTCGGTAAAAATGAGAAAAAACTCGCGGCCGCGGCCACCGCGGCCAGTGTCAGTGCGCCGCCCAGACCCGCTGCGGTTTTATGGATCGCATCGAGATGACCCGCACCCGCCAGAAATTCCTCTTTGTAGCGCAGCCCGACCTGAATACCGAAATCGACCCCCATACCGATGAATAACACGGCGAAATTAATCGAAATGACGTTCAATGCGCCAATTGCGGCCGAGGCGAAAGCGCCCGTGAAAATCAAGCCGACCGCCAACGTAATCAAAATGGCCAGGATGTGGCGCGGAGAACGCAGTCCGAATATGGTGATCATGGAAACCAGGGCAAAGGACAAGAACCCGCTGAATACGATCCCGTCGACCGCGTTGCCGAATTCCTCGTTTTCCATGACCGGCTCGCCGGTTAGCCGGATTCGTTCGCGATTCGCATCCAAGGACATTTGCGCGATGCACGCGCGGATGAACTGGATAGACACCTCTGCGGATTCTACCTGGCTGAAGTCGAGGCGCGGTCGGACCAGAATGAAGCCGCGGTTGCCGGCCTCGAAGGGCATGGCCTCGCCAAACAGCCGGTTTTTCCAGGAAAGTCGCTCGGGGTGATGTGCCAACTGACTTTCGATGTTCTGGCTCAGGTTGTCGAATACCGGCGCCAGCAGCTTCTCGTCCTCGGATGAGAGTCCCTGATCGAGTGCCCGGTTCAGTACCGAGAACAATCCGCGGATGCTCATGTCCCCGGACAGCGTACCGAGCATGGGCTGCGCCTTGGCCAGCGTGTAGGCCAAATCTTCCAGCGCGGGGATATCCAGGTAGAGAAGTCCGTTGCGCATGAAAAACGAGCCTCCCGCCGGTTCGTACACCGATTCGAAGTGCCGGGTGTCAAGCCTCAGCCGCTCGGCAAGTTGGTGTGCAATATCATTGGCCCGAACCAGGCTCTCCGCATCGATCACGATGACGATATTACGGACCAGTTCAGGAAATGCCTGAGTCAATTCCTGCTGGGCTTGTCGGAACGGCAGCCGGGCATCGAGCATCTCGAGGGTATTGGTGTTCACGGAAAAATGCTTGGCCGTGTAGTCCAGCAACAACCCTGACGCGAGGACCGCGGCAGTAATCAGCCATATCGCCTTGCGGGCAGAAAATTCAGCCAGCCGGGTAATGGTTGCAATGAAACAATCTCTGACAAGGCGCATAGGATGGGGCTGAAGTAAAAGTAGACGCCTTTTTATTGGAATGTAGCCAATGTGTCAATGACGTTACCGACCGATACTCGTTCCGCATCGATATTCGGAGCAATGATTTCTTGTTTTTTTGCCCCGCCGATAGCGCCACTTCGGATTTCTGATCCAGCATCCGATAAACTGCGGGACGCTGGATCAAGATCTTCGAGCCGCCCTGACTGTCGAATTCCGGAGTCTCGGTTAATGGTGAGGGCTGTCGCCAAACAATCTAACAATCGTACGGAAGATTTCCCGGAACATTTCGCTCGTCAGCCGCTTGGTCTGAATGTTGTACCGGCTGCAGTGATAAGAATCGATAAGCTTCATGCCGGGCTTCAGATCATGAACCCGATGGTGGGCGAATTCAAAATCCTTCCGGCTAAGGCGCAAGGCCTGCAAAACCGCGTTATGGGCCAGATGTCCCAGAGCCAGTATGATCCCTCGGCCTTCCAATGCATCGATCTCCTTCTTTAGAAAGGGATTGCAGCGACTGATTTCCGAGGCAAGCGGCTTGTTTTGCGGAGGCAGGCATTGAACCGCGTTGGTAATCCGGCAAGCGATTAATTCGAGGCCATCGTCTCTGGCAAAGGAATCGGGCCGGCTGCTGAATCCGAATTCGTGCAGCATGCGGTAAAGAATCTTCCCGGCAGCATCCCCGGTGAAAGGCCGGCCGCTCGCGTTGGCTCCGTGCAATCCGGGCGCGAGCCCGACGACCAGTACGTGCGGCCTCGCGACACCGAATGCAGGAACCGGTGCCGAATAATATTCCGGATACCGCAGTCTGATCGTGGCCCCGTGTTCGACGAGCCTCGGGCATTGCCGGCAATTCCGATCGAAATCCCTGGCTGTTTCCTGGTCGGTCAGCGCTTCAAGGGAAATAAAAAAGGGCCTTGAGGCCCTTTCGTTGCAAGGATTCATAACCATCCGCCGAGCCTGGCTCACTCGACCGCTTTCATACTGAGCCGGACACGCCCCTGTCGATCGATTTCGAGGACCTTGACCTTGACCGTGTCGCCCTCATTGAGCTTATCGCTGACTTTATCGACATGTTCGTCGGAAATCTGGGAAATGTGCACGAGTCCGTCCTTGCCGGGCAATATCGTCACGAATGCGCCGAAGTCCATGAGTCTCGCGACTCGTCCGACATACACTTTACCGACTTCGACTTCGGCGGTGATTTCTTCGATTTGCCTGCGCGCCGCGATTCCGGCCTGCTTGTCGACCGAAGCCACTTTGACAACGCCGTCGTCCGTGATATCGATCGTCGCACCGGTCGACTCGGTGATACTTCGAATCGTCGCGCCGCCCTTCCCAATCACATCCCGAATCTTGCTCGGGTCGATTGTGAAGGACAGAATGCGCGGCGCGAAATCCGACATCTCGCCGCGCGGAGCCGGCATGACTTCGTTCATTTTTGCGAGGATGTGCATGCGCCCGTGTTTTGCTTGTTCGAGCGCACTTTTCATGATCTCAACGGTTATTCCGTCGATCTTGATATCCATCTGCAATGCGGTGATCCCATCTTTGGTTCCGGCGACCTTGAAATCCATATCGCCGAGATGATCTTCATCGCCCATGATATCGGACAAAATCGCGAATTTCTCCCCTTCCTTGACCAGTCCCATTGCGATGCCCGCGACTGGAGCCTTGATCGGAATACCGGCATCCATCAGGGCGAGACTGGTTCCGCACACGCTGGCCATCGAGCTCGAACCGTTCGATTCGGTAATTTCGGATACGACCCGGATTACATAGGGAAACTGGTCCATGTCCGGCAGCACCGCAAGAACACCCCTTTTTGCCAAACGCCCGTGGCCGATCTCCCTGCGTTTCGGCGATCCGATAAAACCCGTTTCGCCGACGCTGAAAGGCGGAAAATTATAATGCAGCATGAAGGGTTCTTTATACTCGCCGGAAAGGGCATCGACGATCTGTGAGTCGCGGTCGGTGCCGAGCGTGGCGACCACCAGGGCCTGGGTCTCGCCGCGGGTGAACAAAGCCGAGCCATGAGTCCTCGGCAGCATCCCGGTACGAATGGTGATCGGGCGGATTGTTGTGTGATCTCGTCCGTCGATCCTGCGGTTACCCGAAAGTACCCAGCCGCGCACGACGCGTTTTTCAAGCTTTTCGAGTTCGTCGCGAATGTCCGTTTCCGGGTATTGTCCATTCGCGGCAAGACTTTCCACCACGCTCGAGCGGATTTCTTTTAATTTCTGCTGCCTTTCGAGCTTTTCGGCAATCTGGTAAGCCTCGGCGATCAGCGATTCACATTGGCCGCTGACCGCTTTGCCCAGGTCGAGATCTTTTTTCGGCGGCACCCATTCCAGCTCCGCTGTACTGGCTTCCGACGCGAGTTCCCGAATCGCGTCGATGGCTACCTGCATCTGCTCATGACCGAACAGGACGGCACCCAGCATGATCTCTTCGGACAACTCCCGCGCTTCCGATTCGACCATCAAGACCGCATTCTTGGTTCCGGCAACCACGAGATCGAGATCGGAATCCTCGATTTCATTGGAGTCCGGATTCAGCAGATACGCACCGTCCTTGTACCCGACGCGAACCGCCCCGACCGGGCCGTTAAATGGCAATCCGGAAATCGCGAGTGCGGCCGAAGCTCCCAAAATTGCCGGGACATCCGGGTCGACTTCGGGATTCAGGGACAAAACCGTCGCGATGACTTGAACTTCATGCGTAAATCCATCCGGAAACAAGGGGCGGATCGGCCGATCGATCAAGCGCGAGGTCAGGGTTTCCTTTTCCGAAGGCCGGCCTTCACGCTTGAAAAATCCACCGGGAATCTTGCCCGCCGCATAGGATTTTTCCTGGTAGTTCACCGTTAACGGGAAAAAATCCCGTTCTTCTTCGCTTGCTTGCCAGACTACTGTAACCAGAATAACGGTATCGGCCATGTTGATCATGACCGCCCCGTCCGCCTGACGGGCAATTTCACCGGTTTCGAGAACGACACGATGGCCGCCGTATTGAAATTCTTTCCTAATCGGATTCACTATGATTTCCTTCGAAGCCTAAAAAAATAATCACTTCCGCAATCCCAATCGGTCGATCAGCGACTTATACCGCTCGAGGTCTTTTCTTTTCAGATAATCCAGTAACTTCCTGCGCTGATTAACCATTTTGAGAAGGCCACGGCGCGAGTGATGGTCCTTGGTATGCTCGGTGAAATGAGGGGTTAGATGAGTAATTTTCGCGGTCAATAACGCAACCTGCACTTCCGTTGATCCGGTATCCGATCCGGCAAGCTGGTACTCCTGAATTACCGAACGTTTCTGTTCTGCGCTGAATGGCATGTCATTCGACTCCAATTTGGTAAACACAAAATCAAGGAATTCTAACCTCCCGTTCTAAATAGAACAACTTTTTACTGTCCAGATCTGGATAAGGCGCGAGTAAAACGAAAGTTTCGGAGTACATTTTATTTCATGTAGCCCGATCAGAGCGAGAAACTGTGAAGCTGCAGGGCGCAACATTTTGCTGCGGAAGGAATGGACCAGAGTTGCTGAAGGTGCAAGGCATTTTGTTCGTCTGATCGAGAAAATCCCGGGAACCTGGTCAAGACTCAGGATTGAATGCAATCTATATAGTGCCTGAACAGTGTTGCCGTAACGGACCAGCTTGTCGTCGACGGTCAACAGGATCAGCGGTTCGCTCAGGGATTGCGCGACCAGCAGACGGTCGAAGGGGTCTTTGTGGTCGGCGAACAAAGGCAACTCGCCCAATTGCAAAATATGCGCGTCCTCGATGGGTGGCATGGAAAAGCCATCCGCGTGGATGCGCTGGCAGAATCGCGGCATATCGACACGCAGCTTGCCTCGATTGACCTTGATCGCCAATTCCCACAACGAGGCGCGGCCCATATAGACCGCTTCATCGGAGTTTTCGGCCATGTCTCTGGCATTGGCGGGCTCTTTATCGCGCATACCTGGCCACCACAGAATCAAATGGGTCTTGACATCTAACCGTATCATCCTCTTGTTGCCGGGTCGCAAAGTCCATAATCGAGGATAGAATGGCCAAGTAGCAGTTATAGGTAGCCGCAGCTTGTGAGCGTTTGGGCTTGAGTTTGGCGCGGTTTTCGTCAGGCGTGATTTCTGGAAACAGGGTTTTGCCGAAACGGGGTGGACGATTAGCTCCTCCTGTATCAAGATGTGGTGGTGGCAACGTCTTGATACAGACCGACCGGCAGCCTCGCTGGTGGCGGGGCATGACTACCCGCGCACCTACCGCGAGTTTGTGGTGATGTTTCCGAATAATATGGCTACTCATGGTGACTTACCACAACATATCGTAGCGGAGGAGCTGACCGCCCGCCGCGTTTCCGGAATTACGCTACGCACATGCGGCCTACATATCGTAGGGCGGATTAGGCTGAAAGCCGTAATCCGCCAAACAACCAGATACAAATACGAAACCTCACTGGATCATTTCTTGCGCGCCAGCGCATCGCGTTGTCACTGTGTTCGCGCCAGGGTGGATTCCTCCGGTGTTTTTTTATCATCCGATAATCGATAATAGCGGTTGAATACCGAGGACCCAACACCCCGTAACCATTACTGGAAATCGATCGATACCAGGAGCGCGCAATGGATAATCACAACGACCCTGCGACCCCCGCTGATGAAAAGGCATTTCTCACACCCCAGGAAGCGCGCGTGCTCGCGGCTCTGATGGAAAAGCAGCTTGCGACCCCGAAATATTATCCGCTGACCCCGAATGCGCTGACCGCGGCCTGCAACCAGAAATCGAGCCGCGAGCCGGTCATGAATTTAAGCGAGGGAGAAGTCCGGCACGTTCTGAATCTGCTCGAAAATCGCGGCCTGGTCAAGGTTGACAGCGGGGAAAGAACCTATCGAATCTCCCACCGGATCAAGCAAGCTTTCGATCTGGAGCGCCCGGAACTCGCGGTATTGACGGTACTGATGTTGAGAATGCCTCAGACCCTGAATGACATCCTGCGCCGCGCCGCCCGGATGGCGGAGTTCGCGGATACCGAAGAAGTGCAACTGGCAGTCGAATCCTTGATCGAACGGGATCGACCGCTCGCGGTCCTGCTCCCTCGCGGGCCGGGCCGCCGGGAAGACCGTTACTGGCATACCCTGTGCGGTGCGTTCAAGGAGGAACGCACTAGCGCAGACCAGGACGCCGCGCCCGACACTACAGACGAACATCTGGCCAGGCTGGAAGAAAGGCTGGATACACTCGAATCCAGATTGGAAGACGTATTGCAGCAAATCCGGGAATTGCGGCGGGATTAGAGGTACCTATCCTCTTCGGCAGGCATGGACCGTTCCGGGCCGCCCCGGCACCGAGAACGAAGTGCCTCCGCGCGTCCGGTACGGATAAAACTCACGGCATCCGACGTGCCGCGAGCGCTTGCCTCCGTTTTGGATCGAACGTCTACGTCAGCGATTTCCATTCACCCGAAACCGATTCCATAGGCGTTTCGGCACGATTTGTCCATTATCCACGTTTGTTTCATACATCGGAAGTTGCGAGGACCGGATCTTTCTTCAAGGAAAGAATTCGCCGACCTGCCGGCATTCCAGTTCAACTTTCTTTTTTCGGCAGTGAATCCCTTCCTTTGTTTGCTCACAATTCATTTCACCTTCCTCTCTGACTCGGGAAAGCGACCAACCGTTGGAAATGGCGCGCCGGCATTCGCTTTTCGCAAAAGCTCCGAATTCAGCCTGCGCGGCTGCCATCGCCTGGTTCCGGCTGTTTTTCCAGTCTGAATAGGGTGAATTCCCGACGATTGTTTGATATTCGTAGTCGGGCGATCCTCCAAAATCACAGGACGCGAGACCGAGCAACCCTAAAAAGATGACGGAAATTCGCTTCATTAACATCCCCGGCCAAGCCTTCTCAAAGAAGACACATTCGATTCGATACCTCGGGAAAAGGGGCCGGAACCGGAAAGGATTTCCACACAAAACCGGCCGCTTTCACGGCTCATTATAACCCGCTCCGAACTTACACGAACCTTCAATTCGGACCACGGTCCAAACATCGAAGCTCTGGATCCCGATTCATCATCGCGAATCCGTCTTCAACTGAATGGAGAATCGTTGAAAACATATTTGAACAAGGAATCACCCACTTCCTGATCCAGATAGAGGGGGTAATCATGGAATCCGTTGTTTATCTGTTCCTATTTCTAGCAGCCATCCTGCTGGTTATTTACGACAAAGATCTCGCAGTCGTAACAAAGCCCTGCGCGATCTGCATGCCGCGCTATTTGATCCTGTTGGTTCTCGGATTGCTGTTCCTGGGCGCCGAAGCCTTTGCCCTGGTCGCGACGCACAAGGTCTGGGTCATATCCGGCGTGATGGCACTATCGATATCGGCTTTCCTGTTCGCTGTATTCTTTATGTGGGAACGGAAAAAATGGGCTCTCGCGCTGCTGCAATTGTGCTATGTCTTCATGATAACGGTGCATTTCTATTCCTGGTGGTAGCGAAACGAAATCCCGCATACACGGCCTTACCGAAGATCAATCGATCGGTCTCAGACCGGTGATTCTGCTCTGAGTCCTGAACGGAACCCGCGATCCGGATAGCTCATGACAATATTGCGCCCGGCTTGTTTACCGTTATACAGGGCTATATCGGCGCATTTGATGCTGTCTTCAATGGGACGATCCTTGGCATGCTGACAAACACCGAAGGTCAGGGTAACGGTCAATTCGTAGTTTTCCACGGAAAAGCGTTGTTCGGTGATGGCCGCGCGAATTTTCTCGGCGATCGCCCGGGCCCCGTTAAGATCCGTGTCCGGCAGGAGGATCAGAAACTCCTCTCCGCCCCAACGCGCGAGCGTGTCGGTTTTCCTTAAATGCTGCCTGATGAAGTTGGCCACGGCACCAAGGATGGAGTCGCCGCAGTCGTGACCATAAGTGTCGTTGATTTTTTTAAAATGATCGATGTCGACAAATATGATTGTTAAATTCGATTGGTTCCGAACCGACAAAGCCGCCTGCCGAGTCAGAAAATCCGTCATGCTGCGGCGGTTGTACAATCCCGTCAGCGGGTCGGTGTATGCCTGTTTTTCCAGTTCTTCCTCCAGTTGCAAAGAGGCCAAACGGAAAAAATAACTGATCACGCAAAGCGCCGTGAAAGAGATGATTATATTGATATTGTTAATGATCGAAACCAGATCGCTTGAAAGGACCAGATTCGGAGCTTGATCGTGCGTATAGATATCCAGCATCATGAAAAGTACGCACATCGCGACCGAAATCATGACGACCGTGTATCCTGCGAGTTTATTATTGAACAAGGTGAAGGGAATCGCGGCGAACAGATAATACTGGAAACCGGTATGCCATCCGGCGATCGGAACGACCAGCGTGGTATGCAGTATCAATTCGCTGGTCATCAGAAAGACCGCCGAGTTGTGGCTGCCGCGCCTATTTACCAGCCAGGCGCCAATCCACATGAGGGAACTCAAGACGTTGAGCAATGAAAGGAGGATTTGGTTCAACCAGTAAAACAGCGGGATCAGTATCAGGTGGACAACGATCCCGAGATAGGCGATCGTATTGATCACGAGATATATTCGATAATTATGAAGTTGAACCCACTCGGTTTTATTCAAGGTTGTCATGTTCGTGTTATGGGCTGCCGCCAACTTAAGTCGGATCCCGTCACAACAATTCAGGGCTTGATTGCAATTGCATGATTTTTCCAAGCGCTTCGGTTTTGTGGACTTGGCGAGTAGCTCGCCGCGACGAAACGGACGATTGACCAAAACCGCGGTTCCGCGATCCAATGCCAGGGGCAGCAGGTCCTTTTCAGCCTGCCATTCCTGAATATTGTAGCCGAGCCGCAGAAAATCGAAGCCGGCAAGCCCGCTTGGAATAGTTCATGGACAAACGCTCCTCGATTTTGCAGCATTATTTACACTGGGCTGCCGGGCCGAAAAGGCAAGCTGCTGTTGGCGGAGTCCCAAAGGATAGCCGATTGCCGCCCGGACCAGCGCCATCGGAACGGCCAGGCAGGCAATTTGAGTCTTCGAACGGAATATTCTCCGCCGCCGCATGACAGGCGCATTGAACCGCGTTCGCATTGCCGATCCGAAACTTTTACATCTGCCTCGGAACGTCCGATATGCTATAAATAAGGTACCTGTTCATCTTATCTGTATTTTGCTCAATCACTGCGCCAATAAAAGAAAGCCAGCCGAATAACCCGCATTTATTTTCGTGATCCTGAAACAAATAGAGAATTTATCCGAACGGCTGAGTCCTATCGATCAGTCTTGTGAACCCCATGCCCAGATCTGACACCGAACCCAATAACGCGATTGGCAAATGGATGGTTTACGCCGCCTGGATCCTTTTCCTGACATTGTTGACCCTGTTTTTCAATGAATATCTGGAAAAGCAATATAATCCGAACACCAAACTCGAACAATCCGTGGATCCGGACGGCATCGACCAGATCAGCCTCGCGCGCAACCGATACGGTCACTACGTCACAAGCGGCAAAATCAACGACCAGCCGGTTACTTTCCTGCTCGATACCGGCGCTACCCATATCAGCATTCCCGCGATAGTCGCCCGCCGCCTCGGCTTAAAACGCGGTGCTGCGCACTCGGTCATGACGGCCAACGGCCTGATTACCGTTTACAGCACCCTGCTCGACAGCGTTGCGGTGGGTCCCTTGGAAATACGCGGATTGCGGGGCGGAATCAATCCATATATGGACGGCGATGAGATTCTACTGGGCATGAATTTCCTGAAACACCTCGAGATCATCCAACGCGGCGACCAACTGATTCTCAAAAGGCCGTCCTCGACGAGCATGTGACAATACTCGGATTTAGGGCCATAATGGCGCCTTTTTTCGATTCGCGAAAGGATCATGTGGTTTAAAAATCTCGCACTATTCCGTTTCTCCGAACCCTTCGGCGCCAGCGGGGACGAACTTGAAAATCTACTCGCGGCATTGAGCTTCCGGTCCTGCGGAAGCCTGGAATTATCGACGATCGGATGGGTTCCGCCCATGCATCCCGGAGGCGACCAGTTGGTCCATGCCGCGCACGGCTTCCTGATGATTTGCGCACTCAAGGAAGAAAAGATCCTGCCGCCTGCCGCGGTCAACGAAATTGTCGCAGAACGCATCGCGGAAATCGAAGAAAGGCAGCAGCGCCGTGTGCGTCGCAAGGAACGCCAGAGTCTTCACGACGAAGTGACCTTTGAGCTACTGCCGCGTGCACTGAGCTTCAGCCGGCGAACCTATGCCTATATCGACCCGAAGGGCGGCTGGCTGGTCGTGGATTCCGGCAGTTCCGGCACCACGGACGAATTCACCGCGCTATTAAGGCGGTCCCTCGGCAGTCTGCCGATCAAGCCGCCGAAAACCCGGGAGAATCCGGCCTCCGTGCTGACCCGCTGGCTGTCGGAAAAAACCACTCCCTTGGATATCACCTTGGAAAACGAATGCGATTTGCGCGCAGGCGACCAGGAGAAAAATATCGTACGCTGCAAAGGCCAGGATCTTTTTTCCCGAGAAATCCAAGCGCATCTGGATGCGGGAAAGGAATGTGTCAAGATGGCTCTGACCTGGGCGGAACGCTTCACCTTTACCGTGGACGAAGACCTGAACATCAAACGACTACGTTTTCTGGATCTGATTCAGGAACAAGCGGAGGAAATCGATACCCGTGGAAAAGCGGACTTGTTTGACGCCCATTTTGCGATCATGAGCCTGGAACTGGCCGGCTTCCTGCCGCGATTTCTCGAACTTTTCGGGGGCGAAGCGACTCAAAACGGTTGAAATGATAATGCATCGTCCGGAATTCACGTTGTCGGATCGCGTATCCGCATTCGAAGGAGATTGGAATCGATGGTTCACCAGATAATACTCGGATTTATGTTCAGAACTTTCATACTCGGCGCGCTGAGTTTTGCGAGTTTCGCGGAAACTTTCCCGCTGCCGCCTTCCGATCTGGATCTGATCGGCAGCATGGGCTACACCCACGCGACCCAGGAAGACACGCTGCTTGACATCGCAAAGCGTTTCGACCTCGGCCAGGAAGAAATCGTCGAGGCCAATCCGGAAGTGGATCGCTGGATGCCCGGCGAAAACACGATGGTGGTTTTGCCGCAACGTTACATATTGCCGAAGGCGCCACGCTCCGGCGCGGTCGTGAATATCCCCGAGATGCGCATCTATTATTATCCGAAGACCCGCAGAAACGAGGTGGTGACTCACCCGGTCAGCATCGGCCGCATGGATTGGCGCTCTCCGCTTGGAACGACCCGCGTGGTCGGCAAAACCAAAGATCCGAGCTGGACTCCGCCCGAATCGATCAAGATCGAACACGCGGCCAAGGGCGACCCGCTGCCCGATGTCGTTCCTCCGGGACCGGACAACCCGCTCGGGGCTTACGCGTTGCGGCTCGGGGTTCCGGGCTACCTGATCCACGGCACCGATAAACCCTTCGGCATTGGCATGCGGGTTACGCACGGCTGCGTCAGGATGTACCCGGAAGACATCGAATCGCTGTTCGCCGATATCGAAATCGGCACCCCGGTCGTTTTCGTCGATCAGGCGGTCAAGCTCGGCTGGTTCGCCGACACCCTGTATGTGGAAGCACATCCTGCGCTCGAAGAAAGCCAGATCAGCGACGAACAGGCGCTGGAGCAGACATTTGCCCGGATCGAATCCGACTACCCGCTCGGATTGTTGAATCTGGACAGCGACAGCTTGCGCAACGCCCTGCGCGAGCGACGCGGGATTCCGGTCGCGATTTCACGCAAACCGGATATCGAGAACCCGCGTTTCGAGCCCGAAGAAGATATTTCCAGCCTGTAAAGCGATCCGGCCTCGCCGATCACGGGGGAAGATTTTTACAAGGCGCTGTTGGAAGTGTGGCTCGGAAAAGATCCGGTGGACGGCGATTTGAAAGAAGCATTACTGGGCGGCAGTTAGTTTAGTGTCCATACTTCCATTTTGTCGTGTTCCGCCCCGATCGATTCAGGCGTAATCGAGTACGGCCGACCCGGTGGTATTTCGCACCATAAGGTTATGCCAAATCCGGATCAGACTCCGAATGTTCTCGCGATCTGGTAGATCAGGTCGCTTAAAGGAGAAGGATAAACCCCCAGGATGATTACTAGAACACCGAGGCCGGCCAAGGCTAGGAATGCACCGAGTGGTTCTTCCGCATATTTCAGGGGCCCGGGTTCTTCAAGCATGGCGACGATCACGCGCAGATAGTAATAAAGGCCGATACCGCTTCCGATCACCAAAACGAAAATCAGGGGCCACAGAGAGGCTTGGACCCCGGCATAAAAAATATAGAATTTTCCAATGAATCCTGCGGTTAATGGAATTCCTGCTAGGGAAAGGAAAATCGCGGTCATCAGCACTGCGGAACCCGGTTTCTTCCAGAATAAACCCCGGTAATCCGCGATGTCGGTCATTTCTTTTTCACCACTCGTCATGACCGAGATCATACCGAATGCCCCGAGCGTCGTTATGAAATAGGCGACCAGATAGAAGCTCAAGGATTCGATTACGACTTCTTTACCGAGCGATATCCCCGCAACAAAAGGAATCAGAAGATATCCCATGTGCGCGATCGACGAATATGCGAGCAGCCGTTTAAGGTCATTCTGCTGCAGCGCTAGAAAATTCCCGACCAATATCGACGCCATCGCGAGCAGGCTGATCACGGCGTACACTGGATAATGCTGAAACAGGTCGGCACTTGCAAAGTAGCGCAGCAACAGCGCGAAAACCGCGCCCTTTGAAACAGTCGCCACGAAAGCGGTTACCGGTGCTGGGGCGCCCTGATATACATCGCTGGTCCACAAATGGAAGGGAACCAGCGACAGTTTGAAAGCCAGACCGACGACCACCATCGACAAGCCGACCGCCGTCAGCGGAGTCCAGCCCGAGGTCGTCGCCAGACTCAACATATCGGAAAACACCAAGCTTCCGAATTCCGCATAGACCAGCGCCGAACCGAACAACAGAAAAGACGAAGAAATCGCAGACAAGATCAAATACTTAACACCGGCCTCCAGCGAAAATTCATTGCGCACCGTGTATGCAATCATCGCGAACAACGAAACGCTCATCGTTTCGAGCCCGAGAAACAGCGCGGCAAAATGTCTGCTCGAGACCAGCACCACGGCGCCCAGAACCGCGGTCAGCAATAAAAGATAAAGTTCTTCGTTCTCGGAATCCCGTTCACCGAAATAGCCCTTGCATAGCAAGGTCACGACGATGCCGGTAGCCGTTATCATCGCGATGAAGAAAACCGAGAACGAATCCATTATGATCAGCGGTGTCACCTGAATCGGGATCACTCCGCCAACCAGAGGCAACGTGATCAGTGTCGCGATCAATCCGTACAGAGTCAGGTTTACCGTGCGCGAATGGCTGCGGCAAACGGCAATCCCGAGCATCACAACAATGGCAGCCGTTGCGCTTAGAATGATCGGCAAAAGGGCCAGCAAACCATCGAAAGTCATGTGTTAATTCCTGAAGCGGACGAGTTGATCAAGGTTTTCAAGAACCGGCTCCGAGAGATCCAGCATCGACTGAGGATAAACTCCCATCCACACCATCGCGACGATCATGAAGCCCATCAGGGTCATCTCGCGCCGGCCGAAGTCCCAGAGCCTGTGGGTTTCGCGCTGCTCCGCGTGGAACACTTTCTGAATCACGATCAGTGAATACACGGGGGCCGCAATCAGGCCGAGCGACGCGAACACGGTCAGGGTGACATCAGCCCGGTAAGATCCGATCAGTACCAGGAACTCCCCGATGAAATTACCCAATCCAGGCATACCGAGCGCCGCGATCGAGAAAAACAACGCAATCGCGGCCAAACGCGGCACTTCCGGCCACAGGCCACCCATGCACCGCATGTCGCGGGTATGCATTCGCTCCTGCAGGGCGCCGGCGATGATGAACAGCGCGGCCGAACTGATCCCGTGCGCGAGCATGGTCATCACGGCACCCTGCAGCGCCCATTCGTTCCACGCGAAAATTCCGACCAGGATGAAACCCATGTGACTGATGCTCGTATAGGCAACCAAGCGTTTGACATCGGTCTGAGCGAAGGCCATATGCGCGCCATACAGAATGCTCACGACCCCGAGGGTCATGGCCGGTGTCGCGAAACTTTGCGCCGCATCCGGAAACAGCGGAACCACGAAACGCAACAAACCGTAGGCGCCGGTCTTCAAAAGAACTCCGGCCAGAATCACGCTGCCCGCGGTCGGCGCTTGGGTATGGGCGTCGGGAAGCCAAGTGTGGAACGGAACGCCGGGCAGCTTGGTGACGAACGCGATAAAGAATCCGAGCATCAACCACAGCGACAGCGCAGGATCCAGTTGTAGATTCAGCAAATCGCCATAGTCGAAGGAGAATGTGCCGGTATTTTTGTATCTCACATAGACCAGTCCCAGAATTGCGGCGAGCATGAGCAGACTGGTCACCTGCGTGAACAGGAAAAATTTGATCGATGCGTAGATACGGTTCTCGTGTCCCCAGATCGCGATCAGCAGGAACATCGGGATAATCATCATTTCCCAGAAGAAGAAGAACAGGAACAGGTCCAGCGCAAGAAAAACGCCGAGCACGCCGGCCAAGGTCCAGAGCAGATTGAAATGGAAGAAACCTACTCGCTCTGTGATCTCGGTCCATGAACACGCGACCGCCATCATGCCCAGGAATACCGTCAGCGCGACCAACAGCAAACTCAACCCGTCCAGCGCGAGATGGAAATTGATTCCGAAGCGGGAAATCCAGGCCACGTTGAAATCCAGGATCCACGAAGCATCCTGCGCGCCGGTCAGCGCCAGGGACGGCTCCGAACCGATCCAGATCCCGGCCACCAGAAGCAGGTCCAACGCGAGCACGCCAAGCGAAATCCAGCCGGGCATTTTCGGCCCGCGACGTTCCCCGTACCAGGCCAAGCCACCACCAAGCAACAGGATGAAGATCAGCCAGAACAGGATCATTGCATTCCTCCCAGCCCGATCACGAGTACCCCGCCTACGATCATCCCGGCCGCATACCAGCGCAGTCGCCCGGTCTGCGTCCAGGCCAGGCCCTGATAGCAGATGCGGGAAAAAGCCGCGACCCCGTTATACAGACTGTCGACGATATCGTTCCGGTTGACCACGGCGAGCCATTCGATCGGTCTCACGAACAGAAAAATATAAAGGGCATCCATGCCCCAGCCGCAGTACCAAAATTGTTGCAGGCTCCGCCCCCAGTTCGTGGCGAGGATCGTTTCCGGCTTGAAGGCTCCTTTCAAAAAGACGAGATACGCGGCCACGAGGCCCGCGAGCGGAACCCCGGTCGTGATGGCCTCGACCCAGTCGAAGCCTTGCGCATGCACGATCTCGCTTTCCTGATGGAAAACCGAGTCAAGCGGCATCTGTACGAGTCCGCCGAGCAGGGCCAGCACGCACAGAATCAGCAACGGAATGCGCATGCGGCCATCGAAATGTTCGTCCACGTCATGGATCTTCGGCCCGAAAAACGCGATGAAGATCAGCCGGAAAGTATAAATCACCGTGACGAAGGCCCCGACGACCCCGGCAAACCAGAACCAGGGTCCATAACCCCCGCTGTGAAAAGCGGTCAACAGGATTTCGTCCTTGCTGTAATGACCCGAAGTAAACGGAAGAGCCGAAAGCGCGGCGCCGCCGATCAGGAAACTCGCGAAGGTAACCGGCAGATTCCGGCCCAAGCCCCCCATCTTGAAGATATCGTGTTCGTGGTGAAAACAATGGATCACGCCGCCGGCCCCGAGAAACAGCAGGGCCTTGAAAAACGCGTGGGTCATCAGATGGAAAATCGCGGCCGACCAGGCTCCGACACCCAAACCCAGAAACATGTACCCGATCTGGCTGATGGTCGAATAAGCCAGAATTCGCTTGATATCGGTTTGGGTCAGTGCGGTGAACCCCGAAATCAATAACGTAATCGTCGCGATCACCGCGACCGCGAATTGTACGTCCGGCGCGAGTTCGAACAGCACATGGGTCCGCGCCACGAGGTAGACGCCTGCGGTGACCATCGTCGCGGCGTGGATCAGGGCGCTGATCGGAGTCGGACCGGCCATCGCATCGGGCAGCCACACCTGCAGCGGAAACTGCGCGGATTTACCGATCGCGCCTCCCAGTAACAGAGCCGCGGCGATCGCCGGCAATGCCGAGCCGACCGGCCACTCGGAAGCGGCCTTTTCCATCAGAGGTTGAATCTGGAGCGTTTCGAGATGCATGAACAGAAAGAACAAACCGACCGCCATCGCGGTGTCCCCGACCCGCGTCACCACGAATGCCTTGCGCGCAGCATAGCCGTAATCGGCATTGGTATACCAGAAACCGATCAATAGATAGCTGCACAAGCCGACCCCCTCCCAACCCAGAAACAGCAAGACCAGGTTATCGCCGAGCACCAGGATCAGCATCGCGAAAACAAACAGGTTCATGTACGAGAAAAACCGGCTGTAACCGGGGTCTTCCTCCATGAATCCCGCCGAATACAGGTGGATCAGGAACCCGACACCGGTGATCACGAACAGCATGATCAGCGACAGGTGATCCAGGTACAGTGAAATCTGCGGTTTGAAAGGGCCGACCTCCATCCAAGTCCAGAGCGTTTGAATATAAGCCGAGGTCGGTGAGCCGAGAAATTCGATCCCGATCATCGCACTCAGCAAAGCCGAACCGAAAACCGATCCGACCCCGATGGTCTGTACGGTTTTGTTCGGCAGTTTACCTTCGGTCAGCACCAGCACCAGAAAACCCAACAGCGGCAAGGTCGGAACCAACCATAAAAATTGCAGCATGGATCAGCCTCTCATCTTACTCAATTCATCCGCGTCCAAGGTATGGTGGCGCCGGTAAAGCTGCAACACCAGACCCAGTCCGACCCCGACCTCCGCCGCCGCGAGGGTCAAAATCAAAATGTAGATCACCTGACCGTCCGCCTGCCCCCACCGAGCACCGGCAGCCACGAAGGCCAATGCCGTGGCATTCAACATCACTTCGAGCGACATCAGAATGAAAATCATATTTCTCCGGACCAGGACCCCTATCGTTCCCAGACTGAACAGGATCGCCGCGAGGATCAGGCCGTGTTCGAGCGGGATCGCGATCATCGTTGTTGCCCCCTTTTCTTCGGATCCGGACGGCCCAGATGGTAGGCGCCGACAAGACCCGCGAGCAGCAGCATGGATGCGATCTCGACAGCCAGCAAGTAAGGTCCGAACAGTAGAATTCCGACTTCCTTTGCAGCGACCACGGTCGCGCCGCTCGTAGCTTGGTCGCTCCCTATCACGAAAACCAGCTCGATAAACAGGATCGCCGAAAGTATCCCGGGCGCCACCCACATCGAGGGTTGCAGCCAGGTTTGCTCGCGGTCCACGGTCGTGTGGCCGAGATTCAGCATCAT
>JAKEEL010000117.1 GCA_022616595.1 Methylococcaceae bacterium | reverse complement strand
GGAATGAAGGCGGACATAATCCTCGAACGCCCGGAAATCTTCACCGCCTCCCTGGAGGACGCGCCCGATTGCGCGAGACAGCGTGCCATCTTCTTGAGCTGCAGAATAAGGACCAATAGAAAAGCGCAAAGGTGTTTCAGTCGATCCTTGAGCGAACCGATGACGCGACCGACGATGCTTGAATAACCCGACAACCTGCCTACGCCACCCATTGCGGAAACCCCGCGCAACGAAACGTTGGTTCGAGGGTTGCTCTCGTTCTGAGTCAAATCTCTTTCCTCCTTCCAGAAAATCCCCGTCTTTCCGGCACGAGGGCTTCGCGGAAAAATTGCGACCAGCTTCAAATTGAGTGTCCGGTATGGAAACGGCCGTTTTCATAGCTGGTAGCATAACCATGGTTATACTACCCGGGCAAGCTCGGCAGAAAAAACCGAGGGGTTGTGCGTTCCATCCGGCGGAACCCGTGCATGGTTCCGCCTTACTCGGGTTTAAGCGATAAGCGGATGGCCGAGTCCTTGCCCGGCGGCCATCTGTTTCTGCACCAACTGATAATACATGCCCTGCTCATTCACGAGCTCTTCGTGGGTGCCCTGTTCGACGATCGAACCTTCGTAGAGCACCAGAATCTTGTTGGCCTGCATGATGGTGCTGAGGCGGTGCGCGATCACGACCGCGGTGCGGCCCTTGAGTATTTCCTGCATGTTGTTCAGGATATTGCTTTCCGACTGGGTATCCAGCGCCGAAGTCGCTTCGTCGAAAATCAGCAATTTGGGATCGTGATAAAGCGCGCGCGCGATGCAGATTCTCTGAATCTGTCCTCCGGAAAGCCCCATGCCGCGCTCGCCGACGATCTGGTTGTAACCGAGCGGCATACTGCTGATGAAGCCGTGCGCGTCTGCCATTTTGGCGACATCCATGATCCTGCGCCGGTCCGGGTTCTCCTCGCCGGCCGCAATATTTTCGGCGATCGTTCCGGTGAACAACAGATTGCCTTGCATGACATAGCCGACCTGGGCGCGAAAATATTCCTTGTCGATCACCGACACGTCGTAGCCGTCCACGGTCATCCGGCCTTCCGTCGGCGGATAGAATCCGACCAGCAGTTTGGCCAGGGTGGTTTTGCCGGACCCGCTTTGTCCGACGATCGCGACCAATTCACCGGGGTTGATTTCAAAGTTGATATCCTTCAGCACGTAGGGAGATTCCTCGCCACCGTAGCGAAAATACATTTCCTCGAATTTGATCGCGCCCCTGAGATCCGGCAGCGCGACGCGCGAGGCGATGTCCTTCGGGCTCTGCTCGGGTTCGATTTCGAGCACGTCGCCGAGCCGTTCCATCGCGACGCCGGCCTCGTGGACTTGATTCCAAAGCCCGACCAGCCCCATCAACGGGGACAGTACGCTGCCCATCAGAGAATTAAACGCGACCAACTGGCCGATGGTCAGCTCGTGGGAGAGAACCAGGTTCGCCCCGTACCAGAGAATCACGATGGTGGTCGCCGAGTTCAAGATCTGGCTCGCGAGTCCCACGAAGATGCCGAAGCGCTGCGCGCGGTACTGGACATTCAGCGATTTGACATATTTGCGTTCCCACTTCAAGCGCATCGCGCGCTCGATTCCCATGCCCTTGATGGTTTCGGTGCCTCCGATGGTTTCCATCAACACCGACTTCGAATCGGTCGCAGCCTCGAAGGTTTCACGCGCGTATTTCTTGATCCTGGGGGTGACTGCGACGGTCAACACGATGATCGGGATCACGAACGCGATCAGGAGCAGCGTCATGCTCACGTTGTACAGGAACAGAATCGTGAAATAGATGAACACCATCAACAAATTGAGCACGGTCGCGACGGTGGATTCGGTCAGGAAACTGCGAATCGTCTGGTTCTCCTGGAAACGCGCGAAAATATCCCCGGTCCTGCGGGTCGCGAAAAACGAGATCGGCAGGGACAGGGCGTGCTTGAAGAAACCCGACATCATCGAAAAGTCCAGGTTTCGAACCATGTAGGCGGACAGAAAGGACCGCAGCACCCCGGTCAACTGACTGAATACATTGGTGATGATCAGGCCGCTAATCAACAGGTTCAGCAGCGAGAAATTATCGTGGACGACCACCCGGTCGAGGATATTCTGCACGATCACCGGGGGCGCGACGCCGAGGATCTGAATCACGAAAGTCGCCATGAACAGATAGCCGAGCGTTTTCTTATAGGGTTTGATATAGCCGATGAAGCGAATCCACGGGGAGCGCGTGGTGGATAGCTGGACCAGATCGGTGCTCGGGGTGAACAGAAGGCAGGTTCCAGTCCAGCCTTTTTCGAACTGCTCCACGGTCATTTTCTTGAAGCCCGGGCCCGGGTCCGCAAGCCATACGTGTTCTTTCGAAATTCCGTAGACCACGACGTAATGATAACCTTCCCAGTGGGCGATGAAGGGCATTTCAAATTCGAGCAGGGACTGGAAAGTGCATTGCATGCCGCGCATCGCGAAGCCGAGGGATTCCCCGACGCGGGCCAGACTGTCGAGCGTCGCGCCCTGCGTGGTGACATTGGCCATTTCGCGCAGCTTGCCCAGGGTGATGTTGATCCCGTGGTGTTTGCAGATCATGGCCAAACAGGCCGCGCCGCAATCCATCTCTTCGGCCTGCTGGATCATCGGGAAACGTTTGATGATTCGTTCCCCCATTTCCGGTTTCGATTTCAGGTCGACCAGAATCGGCCTTCTGCGGCGTTCGGCGAGCTTCTTTTGTCTCTGCAGCTCGCGTTCGAAGAAGCGGATGCGTTCTTCCAGCGCTTCCTTGAGCTTCGGGTTGCGCTGCACGATGGAATAGACCACAACCTCCGGGATCACCAGGAGTACGACGTCGCTCGCGGCAATCACGGAGGCCGGCTGGTGCTGCCGCATCAGGCAAGCCTTTTCGCCGAACACCTCGCCCTGACATAAGTTCGCAACCCGGTATTCGTCGCCCTTCTCCCGGACCACAACCTTGACTTCGCCCTGTCGAACCACATACAGCCGGCGATCGTCCTTGCCATCCTGTTCGAGTATGGTTTGATCGGCCTTGATCCTTTTGACGCCGACACTGCGGACCACGTCATCGAGTTCGTTTTTATCCAGTTTACCTCTGAGATCGAACAAGCGGGTCACAAAGCCGCCCGCGGAGCTGACCGCGACGTACCGGGTGATCTCGGTCCGGACCTCGGGATTCCGCGCGACCGCCTGTGCGAGGACGGATTGCGGGATCACGAGCACTTCGGATTTGGCCGAGGCCCGAACCGAGGCCTCGTGTTTGTGTTCGCGCAGCGCGGCCAGTTCGCCGAAAACCTCGCCGGCCTTGCGCAAACCCAAGCTGGTTTCTTTGCGGTTTTCTTCGACGAACACCCGCACCGCGCCGGACTTGATCACATAAAGACCTTCGCACGGATCGCCGGCCATGCAGATGGTATCGCCGAAATCGAAGAAGCGGTGTTCCGCCTGACCGGCCAACTGCGCGAGTTCGTCCTGGTTGAACAGAGACAGCATCTCGACTTCAGCCAGAAATTCTACAAGGTTTTCCTCAGTCAAGGTCCATGCCTCTCAGGGTGGAAATTCGTGCGAGTGCGCCGGCGGCTAAAGAGTCTGCACACGATGTTCGCGCAGTCGAGCGGCCAGCCACTCGTCTTTGAGACGTTTTCGAATCTGCTCGCTGGTGTCGTGATCCAGGCGCGCGGGTTTTCGTGCGTTGACCCGGATAATCTCGAAAAATGTGCCGTCGCCGCAGGGAAAAGGGCCGAGGATCGCGCCTTCCTTCGAATTGAATACCTTCGCTTCGATCGTCGGCGGCAGGCTTCCGCGCGTAATCTTGCCGATCCTTCCGGCTTTTTCGGCATCGGCGATGGAATGTTGCTTCGCCATTTCCTCGAACAGGTCCGGGGCTTCATCGAGGATCGAAATCATCTCGCGGGCCTTGCCCTCGGAATCCAGAATCATGTGGCTGATGTCAACCGTGCCGAATTTGGGAGAATTCAGATTGTAGTATTCCTTGACCGCAGGATCGCTCACGACCCTTTCCAGGATTTGTTCCTTGAAGATCAGATCGGTGATGTGGGCCTCGAGCTCTTCGAGACTGATTCCCTTCGCGTCCAGGAATGCGTTCATCTGCTTCGCGCGGTGCAGACCGAGGACCCGGCGGAATTGGTCTGCGCGCTGCTGGATATCCTCGGGGCTCACGCCGATCCCTTGTTTTCGGGCGGACAGCACGGTTAATTTATCCTTGACCAGTTCCTCGATCAGCTTGTCGTATTGCCCGTTCAGTTTCAGATATTTGATAAACTGATCGGTGGTGATTACTTCATCATCTATTTTTACGAGCCCTGCCATCGACTAACCCTCTTGATTGAATCAGCCGGCGATCTGACGGAACGGATCCAGCGCCAGGTCGATCAATCGCCGTTTACGGACCACGATTTCAGCGGTCGCCTGCATGCCGTAGCGGATCGGATACTGGGTCTCGCTGACTTCGAAATAGTCCTTGGCGAGACTGACCCGGCCTTTATACACGAGCGACTTGCTTTGCGGGGATACCTGGGTGGAGGGGGACAGATACTCCAGGGTCCCCTCGATGAAGCCGTAGCGTTGATAAGGAAACGCGTTGAATTTCAGTTTGACGGCCTGGCCCACTTTGAGAAAGGCGCGGTCGGATTCCTGGATTTCGATATTCACGACCGCCTTGGAGTCCTCCGGGGCGATGCCGCCGAGCGGGGTGTTCGCCTCTATTTTATCGCCCGGTTGGGTAAAGGCGATTTCGGTAATCACTCCGGAAACGGGTGCGATGATCCTCAGGAAATTGTCTTCGTCGATGTTTTCGAAATTGACCCGTTTCGCCGATTCGGCTTTGTTTTCGGCGCTGCGCAGCGCGACTTCGACTTTATTTTTCTCGAATTTAATCAAGTCCTGCAATTCCTTATAGCGGATCTGGAATTCGGTGAGTTCCTGATCGCTGCTCTCGAGTTTCGTTTTCTCCTCGGAATAGGCTTCGCTGAGCTGAAAGTCCAATTCGCCGAGCTGAGCACGCGCGGTGCTGTAATCGGCGCTGGCCGCCAGGAACTCGCTTTGTTTCAAATCGACCTGATTTTTCGAGGCGCCGCCGATTTTCTCGAGACGCTGGAGCTTGGCGAGTTCCTGCCCCGCGATCTGTTTTGCGCGCAAGGTCTTTTCGAGTCGCGCGCGGGCTTCCTGAAGTTTCGCGCGCTGCGATTCGGCGAGTTTATCCATGCCTTCGGAAACCCTTTTAAGGTGCAGATTTTCGGCGATCTCTATTTTCTTCTCCAAGGCTTCGGCCTGCTTGAGCATCAACTTCTGTTTTTCCGGAAACTTTTCGAATTCGCGCCGCGCCTGGGACAGCTCGAGTTCGGCGCTTTGAGAGTTTGTCGCCGCTTCGACCGCACCGCGCGCATTGAGGCGGGCCAATACGTCGCCCGCGGAAACCGGTTGACCTTCCGCGATGAATATATCGACCAGTTCGCCTTGTATCGGCGCATAAAAGCGCTTGACTTCCGAGTCGGGTGCGACGGCTCCCGCGGCCGTGACGATGACATCCGCCCGGCCGATGAAGGTCCATCCGAGCGCGGTCACGACCAGAACCAACATCAATACGATGAACCAATGGATCAACTTGGAAGGTTCGGCGGACAGGAGTTCGATGCCCTCGATCCCGTGATCCTCGAGTGCTTCGGAGAGTTTTCTAAGTTTCTGGTCGGCTTCATTCATGGTTCGACCGCATCATCGGCAACCGAATCCGAAGGTTCCGGTAACAGCTTCAGTTTGACTTCCAAGGTCTGAGGGTCCAGAACATTTTCGCGTTCAATCAAAGATTGCCGCTGTAGTCTGGCTTCCCGCAAAATCTCATCATACAATGCTTTCGGCTCGGCTGAATAGCTGACCGGGGCTGCTTCATAGAAGCGCATGCCGCGTTCGGCATGGCGAAAGGCGTCCGAGAGTTTCTTCGCCTGATTCCTGAATACCTCGGAAATACCGGATTCAAGCCGTTGTATTCCGGTAATCCTGCCGTTCGATACATAGGACTGCCAGGCGGTTTTTGCCAACTGCATTTCAATTTCGGCCTGTTTCGAAATTTGGCCGGTCTGCTCTTCGACTTCCGAATCGATGGCGTCAAGAAAATAGATGTCTTCCTGTTTGTCGAGCAGGTTGTGGAATTCCAATATCTCCGCCCCATAATTCTCGGTGCCCGACGTTGCGCCGAGTACGCGGAATCGTTCACGAATCTGTTTTTTGCGTTCCAGTTCCGGGTCTGCGAATTCCCTCCAGGCGCTTTCGCTGAGTGCGCCGAGAATCTCGATCGCTTCGTCGAGATTACCGCTCCTCCAGGCCTCGGACGATCGCAGGTAGGAGGCACGAAATTCTTCGGGCGGCAGGTCCTTGCTGGTCAATTCATCGAGCTTTTCCTTGAAAAGGGGGATGGTCAGCGGATTTTCGGACAAAAATGCAATCACGCCGCGCAGATTCCGGCGTTCGATTTCGCGCTCGAACGCAAGATAAGCGTCCAGGTCGCGTCGAACCTGATCCATGCCCTGGATGCGCGGATATTTCTGTTCGAATTTATCGAAGATCCCGGATAATTCTTGCGCTTGATGGCTGGCGAGCTTCGTCGCGATTGCGGCCTTCAACTGCTCGATCGCTTTCAGATACAACGACTGGTCGTTTTTCAAAATCCGAAGATCTTTGAAAGTCCGCGCGTGAATGGCCTTGAATTGCGGGACCGAATTGGCAATCAGATGCAGGGATTTGCTGTGGCCTTCTTCATCGACCTCCCACCACTCGAGAAGATCGCCGATCGGCTGTTCGTGTTTGAAAATCGTTAGAGGAGCCTCGATTCCGCCCCGATAATCGATGAACTGTTCGAGATTGCCGACCCACTCGAGAACTCCGATCAGCTTGGCATTTTCATCGTTGTGCGCGGTATCCTCATCGGCCGCTTCCCCGATTATTTCCCGGGCATTCCGATACTCCTTGTTTTGGATGGAGTCGACCCATCGCGGGACGCGGTATTTCAGCATCGCTTCGGTTGCAATCCTGCCGATCTCCTTGTCATCCGGGTGCTCCTCCAGATAGTCGTTGGCCAGTTCCAGTGCCCGTTCGTAGTTTGCCTGCTCCATGAAGTCCTGGATGTCGCGTTTGCTGGCATCTTTCCAGTACAATGCGGCGCCGGCCGCGGTGATCAACGCAAAGGCCGCGGCGATGATCCAGATCTTTCTTTTATCCGTGGTTTCCTCGGATAAAGCCGCCCTGGCCTGCTGCAGGAATATGCGCGATTTTCGGTAAAATCGTCCGACCGGCGTTTTCGCGGGTCCGGGGCTTTTCGCAAGATTGTCAATTTCGGGATTGATTTCCTCTTCAATCGGGGATTCCGATTCGTCCTGCCCGGCGCAGAAAATTTCCAGAAATGAATTCGGATTGGCGACGAATGTCGTTTTCTGTTGGTCGACGATCTCCTGCATTCGGGTTTCGACGCCATTATCCGGAAGCCCGGTCATGGCTGACTTCAGCGGATACTTGATCTCGATGTTTACGCCGTAGACGAGACGTTTCCCGCCGAATCCGAGAGTATCTCCGTTTTTCAATGTAGCCGGCTGTTCGCTCAGACGGACTTCGTTGACGTAGGTCCCGTTGGTGCTGCCGAGATCTTCGATATGGACTTCGGCATCCTTTACATAGAAATACGCATGTTTCCGCGATAGATAGCGAATGTCCTGAGCGTATTCGGGCGGGCTCTTCGCAAACACGCGGTCGGTTTTGCTGACCAGAAAAGGAAAGCGTGTCACGACGATGGATTCCAATGCGGTTTCGCTCGGAATCAGCACCAAGCGAATTTCGGCGTCGCTGGCCAATACGGTCGAGTCCGGGCTTTTCCGATCATCGACGGCTACGCTGTAGATCAGCTGGCTGCTGAAGCCGATCACATCGCCATTCGAAACTGAAACAGGATTGTCTTTCAGCTTCTTACCATTCAGCGAGGTCCCGTTCCGACTTCCGGTATCGACGAGAAATAGCTGGCCGTTTTCCTTGAAGATCCGTGCGTGCCTCCTGGACAATTGACCGACGATCGCCGCGGGATAGGATTCGAAAGGCTTGTGGTTGCGGCCCACGGAAAAAACCTGGTCTTCGATGATTATTTCATCGAGCCCGGATCCGGGCGAAGGGATCAGTTTGACCTGCATGTTTTTCTGGATTTTTATGTCATTGTTCGATGGGGTCGAGCCGGATCAACATCCTGGCTCCCCGGGGTGGACCGAACAAACCTTCCGTGTGCGCGCAGCGCATCCGACAATTGCTGTCAATCAACGAATCAACTTGCCTCTTTAATTTCCAGTTTCGGCCAGCCGCCCCCGAGCGCCTTGTAAAGCTCTATCGTATCGATCAGAATGTCTTGGTGGTTGCGGGAAAGCAGCTGTTCAGCAACCAGTAACGAGCGTTCGGATTCGAGTACCTGGAGCTGCGAGATCACGCCTTCCGACAGTTGGGCGCGGAATGTTGCGGCCACCGCCTGAAGCTTCTTCAAGCGCTCTTCCAGTTCCGCCTTCTGACTTTTATGGCTGGCCAGGCTGACCAACGCATTTTCCACTTCCTCGAATGCCGTGATCACGGTCCTGCGGTATTCTTCCTTGACCACATTCACCTCGGCTTCGGTCACGTCTATTCTAGCGTATATGCTCGGGTCGAGAAATGGCAACTCGATGCTCGGGTCGAGCCCGTAGGTAAAGGCTCGGGACAGATCGGTCAGTTTTATGCTCGACATCCCGCCCTTTCCGGTGATGCTGACGGTCGGCAACAGTCCGCGCCGGGCCTCGCTGATTAAATTGTGAACCTGCAGCACCCGGAATTCCGCCGCAATAATATCGGGACGGTTCAGCAGAAGATCCATCGGAAGGCCCAGCGGCAGCTCGATCAGATGGACCACGCCTCGAAGCGATCCGGGTGGAACCCTGAAATCCCCGGCCGGAATGCCGAGGATGGTCGCCAGTCCGTTTTCGGCCAGTTCCCTGAAGCGTTCCAGTTCCATCAAGTCTCTCTCGAATCGATCCACCTCGGCGCTTTGCTGCAACACGCTGCTCTCGGGAATCATGCCTTCGTCAAACATCGCCTTCTGGATTTCGAGGATGCGGCGATTTGCGGTCACAGAGCTTTTTTGCTGTTGAATCTGCTCGTCCAGGAGGCGGATCTGAAAATAAATCTGTGCAACGCCCGAGACAATTTCGAGATATCCGGCCCGCCAGTCCGCTTCCGTTGCCTGGACCTCGGCTTCTTGCGCTTCCACACTCTTTTGAATTTTCCCCCAGATATCGATTTCCCAGCTTAACCCGAGCGCGTAGCTGTAACTTTTCTGCATGTTCTGCCCCGGCGCCTTGATGAACCGGGCGCCGAATGCGCCTTCAACGGTCGGTAAACGGGCTGCATTGACCTGGCCGATGGTAGCCTGGGCCACCCCGGTACGCGCCGCGAGAATTTTCAGATCCAGATTCTGGTCGATCGCTCTGGCGACCAGGTCATCCAGATAGGGATCTCCGAAACTTCTCCACCAATCGGGCCGAATCGTTTCAGTCGCCGAAACATTCTCGGGAACATGACGCACCCAACTTTTCTTGATGGGTGTATCCGGGCGTGTGTATTCGGGGCTGAAATAGGAACATGCCGAGGCAGCGAACAAAGATATGTAGAGTAGGATCTTAGGCACAATCGCCGATCGATGATTCTTGAGTTGACACCTGTACACGTATTTGACCTGAATCTGTATTACATCGAGGTTTCCGAATGACGGATGGTCGGACAATTCGCCCAACAATAAATCCGAAAAAACATACCATAACGCAGGACAGCCCGAAACGCGACCGTCCGAACGACCGTGGCACGCCAAGCTCCATTGCTGTGGCTCCTGCACATTTTCTGCCAGTCTTTAGGAAACCGTCAAAGCGTGCCGAACCCGCTGATTTGATTGACATTTACGCGCGAATTCCGAAGCGGTCGGATAATCGGACCTCCGGCTGTTGTGAATAAACCATCTTTCTTTCGGGTCTTTAGTTTTATACAAGAAAACAGAATGGAACGGTAAAATCGCGGGCAAACTCAGCTGAAGCGATTTTGAACAGCCGCAGGCTGGCCCCAACCGGGTGAAGGGCAGGGATAGCCCGGAATAATCTCAATATCCAGCTACATTGCCCGTTCCTCGATGGCGTCTATCGCATCGATGGCGGCATACCGGTATTCCAACCCGTACATGCACCGACCTCCGAGCAGATGCAGGCCCTACTTGGTCGGATCATCCAATGGCTTATGACTAAATGGGCTATCCCCTTCGCTCCACAAAGGACAACATGTTGGGGTTACGACCTATTTACTGACGAGGGTATGGCGGGTGGCTCGGCCTCGTACGATGGCCTCATAGGGAGTCGGGTCAGTGACAACCGCCGTTTCGAGTAAACGGTAGAACAAGAGTCCACGAGAACGGGATGTGCGACGGTTGAACCGAAACGTGTACTCATTGAGGTAATCATCCAGATGTTCTCGCCGTACAGCCCCCTGATGCGTACCGAGCAGCCAGCGTTTGACGAGAGAAGCAACCCGGTGCACGCCCGGCCACGACGTGTGCGGGATCACCTGTAGCCGACAACACAAACCCGCTGCTGCTGGTAACCGTGACTGGCAAGCTCGTTGTAGCCGCTCCATCCGTCCGTGCGGACTACCGAACCCGGCCGAACCGTGCTACACACGAACGCGGTCAGACTGTGATCGGAGACATCCGGTATACGCTGCATCCTGACCCGACCAAAGCCCTTCGGTTCGGGGATTTCCAAGGCGATCGCGACGATCGCCCGCCGCAACTTGTGAAGCATGGTCCACGCCGTCTCATAACCGCCAAGACCCAAAATCCTTTTCAAACCCGGGGCACTGGCGCCATACTTCTGACCCGTCACGTACCAGATCGCGGTAAACCATGCCGTCAACGGTGTACGCGTCCCGGCGCAGAGCGTGCCGGCCGTCACTGTGGCATGAGCAGCACAGAAGCGGCAAACCAGCCGCCGCCGAGACGCCCGATAAGGCTCGCCCGATGTCCCGCATTGCCGACAAACAAATCCCGTTGGCCACCGGATCTTCTGCAGGTAGGACGCACAGGCGTCATCGTCCCGGAACCAGCCCAGAAACTGCCGCTCTGTCCCGGGATAGTCACGCCCAGCAACCGGGTAAGTATCATGTTCAGCGCAATCCACTCGAACGCCCGTGTCGCTACATCACGCGTCCGGCGATTGCCAACGAACGGCTTAAATACAACCGCGCCGGCGACGTCGTGCTGCAACTCAAAAGCCCGTACCAAGACGGAACTACCCATATCGTGTTGTCACCCCTTGAATTCATGCAACGCTTGGCCGCTTTAGTTCCGCGCCCCAGACTCAACCTGATTCGAAATCACTATCTGCTTTCACCGGTTCAGTCCGCAACCGACTGTCCTACTCGGCCAGCATTCCGCCAAACTGCCACAATGCCACAATGCTTCCAAATCATGGCGAAATTGCGCATTTCGAACATTCTGAAATCCGATTTTTTCATTCATCCTCATCAGAATTGATAACTCATGAGGGTTCGAGTACCCTTCCGTTGAACAAAAAGGGCCGTTTATTTTTCCTATTCTCCTTGAAACTTTGCGAACTATCGACGTGGGAGATCATCGATGGCAGGCGACCAAGATCCCAGCAGCGACAACTCGGTCTATTACCCAAGCGACATGCTGGACCTATACAAGAATATGAAGTTTGCTGTGGGGGGTGAGCTGGTATCGATCGCCGTCAATCGATATCGGAATAACGATGCCGGTTCGCACCCGAGCGCCGCCGAGGGCGGCACCCAGGACGCGCTTTCGATCAAAGATGCGCTCATGTCGCTGGATTCCGCCAATATCCGCAGCAGGGCCGGCGGTACCGTGAGTTATGTCGATGTCTTCACCGGCAAGGGTTCGCCGGAGGCGATTGCCGCGGTGATGAAGTGTTTCTACGATTATTCCGATCGCTTCATCAAGGCTTTCGGAAAAGACAAGATCGGCACTCCGCGCAGAAAATGTGCTGATTGGCTCGCCGACCCGAACACCAGTTGGCAGGACGCATTACAGGCCATCAGCAACGAATTCATCGGCCTCGACTGCAACGGCTTCGTTGGCAATTGGTTGAAAAAGATCGACCACGCGCTTCTCCTCGGCCCGCAGCAGAGCCCGCGCGACGTCTACAACCGCCGAAGGGTCGTGCGAAAATCGGCCATTGAAGTGCAATACTGCGACATCGTGGTGTGGGTCGACTTCTCGCACATTGCTGCGATAAACATGGCGTCTGCCGCAGGAGAGCCGCATTTCGACATATGCCAATCTGCTGGCGGCGGCCCTCGTATGAATGACTATATCATCCGGGCGGCGCCTTCAGGCGGCACATTCACATTGTCGGGAGGCATTCCGGCCAGCGATGTGGCCGGCCCGGTCTATATTATCTCGCCATGGCCCGACTGAAGCCGGATTGCTTTATGATAGAGCGGAGAGTCCCTCTCATACTCTGATATCGGCCCAAGAGTATGTTCTTCAAGGGGGATCGGCTGTTCATCTCCCGGAGAATTTCCAGGTATCCTTCAATGGCGTCTTTTGCCATTGATCGTGCGTGTTCCAAGGTGTCTCCTTCTGTGATTACACCCGCCAGCGCCGGGCATGTGACCGTATACCCGCCTTCCAATTGCAGTTCAAATATCACTCTACAT
>JAKEEL010000116.1 GCA_022616595.1 Methylococcaceae bacterium | reverse complement strand
TGCGATGTTCTATGAGCAGCCTATTCTCGAACCGATGGTTTACTGGATGGCGCTGAATCTGCTTATCAATTCCTTTGGAACCATTCATACGACGCTGCTTACCAAAGGAATGGATTTCAGAACGATCATGAAAGTCGGGGGGGGCGCCTCGTCGATCTCGGCATGCCTTGCGGTCGCGATGGCCATGCAGGGTTGGGGGGTGTGGAGCCTGGTCGGCCAGGCAATTTCAGCGACTTTGGTAACCGTGGTTCTGCTTTGGCTGCTTCATCCCTGGCGGCCCCGATGGGTGTTTGACTTCGCTTCCCTGCGTTCGTGCTTCCGGTTTGGGGGTTTCGTACTGCTAACGGGTTTCTTCTACACCGTGTACACGAATCTCTATGGACTTTTGATCGGCAAGCTGCATTCAGTCCAGAATGTCGGCTTCTATGCTCAAGCGCAACGTCTGCAACAGCTTCCGGTCAACCTTTTGACCAATATCGTCGGAAGAGTGGCGTTTCCGGCGTTCGCCGCGGCGGCGGACGATAAAGCCAGACTTGCGCGCGGCATGCGCGAAGCCCTTACGTCCGTAATGTTTATCAATATCCCATTGATGATCGGAATATCGGTATTGGCCGAACCGCTGGTATTAACGCTATTCGGGTCAAGTTGGCTGCCGTCCGTCCCGGTACTGCGTGTGTTGACGGTAGTTGGTTTGATGTGGCCGATGCATGCTCTGAATATAAACGTGCTCAAGGCGCAAGGTCATTCTGCTTTGAATGCACGCCTTCAATTGATAAAACTCAGCGTGGGGATTTCATTGCTGGTCGCAGCCAGCCCTTATGGAATTGTTGCGATTGCTTGCGGGCAGGTCATGACGTCCGTTTTGGCTTTCTTTGTTAACACGCACTATACCAGGGTGTTTTTAAATTATGGCGGCTTGGCCCAGTTGCGCGATATTGCGCCGTGCTTGGCTGCCTCGGTGCCGATGATATTCGTAATCCGGGCTGTCATGACGATGAACCTACCCAGCCAGATTGTATTGGCTGTCGCGACTTTAACGGGAAGCATGGTATACCTTGGGGCCTCCCGAATGGCTAATTTACAGCCTTTGCATAATCTGGTCGAGATGATATTCAGACGAACAAATTGATACGGCAGGATCGAGCCGCCTTGCGGGCGGGTTCGGGTTTCCAATGAACTGCGCAGGCATGAGGGCTCGCGGTTATCCGTAAGTGCCCGCAATGGCGGGCAGCGTCATGATTTTGAAATCATGATAAAGCCCCTGAAAGCCTTGGAAAAGATGCACCCGATTGCAGGTCTGCACGTTGTCCCGAAATCAACTCTTTCCGGATTCCCGCAACACGATGCCGAACGAACAGCGGACAAAAACCAGCGATAGGACGATCGGATAAAAAATATAATATTCGCTGAAATAGACACTCAACAGAACTCCCGTCGTCAGCAGCATGGGATGGAATATTCTGGATCCAACCATCAGGCGGATCATCTTGAGCTGAACGGGATCCATGAGATCCCTCTTGTAGATCACCTGCCGGTTCAGCAAAAGAATCAGCAGCACGAAAAAAATCGGGTACCACGCAAAAACCGGCGCGTCGATGCGGTAGACCGCGCGCCAAAGCACGAACCAAATGCACAAGGACCCGACGCAAAAAAGGTCATAGGACAGAGGAATGGAATCTCGTCTGAATGATGCGGTCATCAGGCTGATTGCGATACAACCCAGTCCCGCGTACAGCATCCAGGGAGCATTGAAATACTCGATCGCAGGCGCCTTGCGCCAGACCATCAGGATCAATCCGAGACAGGCGATGGTGAACAGAGGAGCAAGCGGCTGGACTCTGTACATTCAGGCTCGGGTGCGGTCTAATGGGCTAATTCCGTGTGCTGTGGCGGGATGATGCATTCTTGATCGAAATTTGATACAGCCGGTCCGTAATGGGCACGGGGGAGAAACGAATATGATCGGAATGGTAGGCGCGGTCGCCGTCCTGGTTTGGTTTTATTATGCGGCTGAAAAGCTCGGCAGGAACCCGGCGCTGTGGGCAATCATCGGTGCATTGGTTTATGCCGCGAGCCGCTGGGGCTTTTGGCTCGGGGTGATCCGGCCGATCATGGGCCGGGCATTTTACAGCCACTCGGCGACCGCCGGTTTCTGGATGGAGACTTCCGCGATCGCAGTCGCGATTATCGTGGCGGTTTTAGTCAAGGTGGTATTCCTGCGCAAAGCGGATTAACGGGTTGATTCGTCCTGGCGAGAACGGCCACCCGGCCATGCACTTGCCGGCGATTCATCCAGGCCCGCCGCGATGAATGACTCATCCATTCCGGAATTTGTAACCCCGAACCACCAGAAATATCCCCGCGAGGATAAACGGGACGCTCAACCACTGGCCGACACTGAGCCAATAGCCGGCTTCGTACGAAGCCTGCCTGGTCTTAAAGAACTCCAAACCAAATCGCGTTGAAAACATGAGAACCAGATACATCCCGATCAGAAAGCCGTCGCCCGTGCGCCCGACCCATTTCACGTAGCCGTACAGGATCAGCCCGGAAATGGCAAGATAGCTCAGTGCCTCATAGAGCTGAACAGGATGGCGTGGCAGGTCATCGACCCGCTCGAAAACAAAGGCCCATGGAACCGCAGTTTCGAGTCCGACAATCTCGGAATTGAACAGGTTTCCGATGCGGATGAAAAATGAAACCGTGGCCAAAGGCAACGCCCCCCGATCCAGTATCCACAGAACGGAATAGCTTTTATTGCGTCTGGAAAAAATATAACCCGCCAGCAGCACCCCGACCGCGCCGCCGTGGCTCGCGAGTCCGCCCTTCCAGATTTTCAGGATTTCGACCGGATGGCTCAAATAATACCCCGGGTCGTAAAACAGGCAATGCCCGAGCCGGGCACCGACCAGCACGCCGACGAATACATAGACGAACAGATCGTCCAAGTCTGCGACAGGTCTATTCTCACGGCGAAACATCCAATTCAGAATCACGAAGCCCTGAAAGAAACCGAGTGCAAAAAATAACCCATACCAATGTACCGTGACCGGGCCGAAGCTGAAAAATACCGGGTCGACATTCCAGACAAAATGTTCCATGAGGATTTGTATTTTTGTGATTTAATGTGATTAGGGAAGTACTTTTCCGTCGTTCTGCGCTCGGAGCCCGAAACGGACCAGAGGATTGTAGGCAAATTCAGGGCAAGTTCAACATTCTTTAGCGAGGGCGCGATCCAATTCGATCAGGCGGGGTCTTTCCGGACCGGCTAACCCGGCAATTCGCAGATGAACTGCAGGGTCAAGACTCGACCCGTGGCAGCGATTCGATGATCGAACAGGTCCCGTTCAGCGCCGCGCCGGTATCGATTCGGCTTGAAAGCGTTCGGCACCGCTGATTGAGGTCATCCGACCTGATCATCCGTCCAAGTTTATCCGCGACCCGATCCGGGGTGAAGTGTTTCGGGAGGATCAGATCGCCGGCGCCGAGCCGTTTGAGCCGCCGCGCATTGTCCGGTTGATCGAAGGCCATCGGCATGATCAGTTGCGGTAAGCCCGCGGCCAGCCCTTTGGCCAACGTACCGATTCCGCCGTGGTGCACGAGCGCTTTGCACGAAGGAAATGTTTTATCGAATGGAGCGTATTCGAAATGGCGGACGCCGTCTGGAAGATTTTTCGGCAATTGATTCGCGTACCCGGTCAAAAACAGGCCGCGTTGCTGCAACTTTCGGCAGGCCGCCGCGGCCACTTCGAAAAACTTCGAGGCATGGCAGTTTCCAGAGCCCGGTGTGAAAACGATCGGTGCCTCGCCTCTTGACAGAAAGTTCTCCAATTCTCGCGGCATCGGCAAGGGGTCCAGATTCTCGTGCGAAATAAAGCCGGTCTGGATCAATTGCGAAGGCCAGTCGCTGGCATGGGGTGCGAACCATTCCGGAAAAAGCCCGATCACGCGGTCCGGCGAATATTGCCAAGCCGCTAAGATACGTTGCACCGGCGAGAAACCCAGTTCACGGCGGAAACGATTGGTTTCAGGGGCCAGCAGCGGTTCCAGAAAAAAATGTTCGAGCCCCCTCGCGAACAAACTTTGCAGGCTGCGCGGTAAATAAGAACTCCAAGGTACCGAGGCAGTCAAACTCGGCTCGACCGTGCTCCATACCGACGCGGGTTGCAAAACCAGCGTGGCCAGGGGAATGGAAAATTTTTCACGCGCGATTCGGGCACCATAGATAAAACAAGGCGCGACCAGCACCGTGCGCTCGTTGCCAAGACGTTCGATCGCATCGAATACGGCGCGCATACTGCCGAGAATCAATTCCTGAATCAGAATTCTGAAACCGCGAACCGGGCGCCATATATCGGGGTTGGCCAAAACGCAGCGATAATGGTCCGCAGATCCTATCCCCTGAAAATCCAATCCCACTCGCTCGGCGACAGGCCGGAAATGCTCATTGGTCACCAAGACCACGCGGTGATTGCGGCGCTTCAATTCCGAGCCGAGCGCGACAAAAGGGTGTACGTCCCCGGCGGTACCGAGCGTTACCAATAACAGTTCCATCAATAAGCCTCCCGGGATTGTTGGATGCGCTTGCAGGCTCAAGCCTAACACCAAGCGGCGAGTGATTTCCAACCGATTGCTCAGGGACCCGGTCATTCGATTGCGGATGGTAATCCGGACAGGGATCTCTCTTCCCGCCGGGACACATCCTGAATTACGCATCGAGGCCCGTCGGAATAACGACTAATGGTATGATTACAATTCGGGTTTTCAAAAAAAGAAAAATTATGCGAAACACAAAAGAACCGCTCGGCTTCATCGGTACCGGCCTGATGGGCACACCGATGACACTTCGTCTGCTGGGCGCCGGCTACCGGGTGAGTGTATGGAACCGCAGCCGCGAAAAATTGCACCCGGTGACAGCCGCCGGAGCGATCGAAGCGTCCTCGGTCGGCGAGCTGACTGCCCAATCCGGGGTGATTCTGCTGAGTCTTTCGGATACCGCCGCGGTCGAAGCGGTTGTGCTCGGCGAGGGAGGAATCGCCGGGAATGGTTCCGCCGATAAACTAATCGTGGATCTGTCCAGCATCGATCCGGCGGCAACCCGGCGATTTGCGGGTGACCTCTACAATCGATGCGGAATGCACTGGGTCGACGCACCGGTTTCGGGCGGCGTTACGGCAGCCGAACAAGGTACCTTGGTCGTGATGGCGGGCGGCGACGCAGCGGATATCCGGCGTATCGAGCCGGTTTTGAAGCCTCTGAGCCAGCGGATTACGCATATGGGCGGTATCGGGACCGGCCAGGTGACCAAGATCTGCAACCAGATGATCGTCGGCTGCAATGCGATGGTCATCGCCGAAATGATTGCGCTGGCCAAACAGTCGGGTGTCGAGGCCGAAAAGATACCCGGTGCCCTGGCCGGAGGTTTTGCCGATTCGAAACCCCTGCAGATCCTCGGTCCCGAGATGGCCACGGAGACCTTCGAGCCGATCAAATGGCGGGTCAAGACCTTGCTGAAAGATCTGAACATGGCCGTGGAACTGTCGCGCTCCCAAGGCAGATCGGTACCCATGTCGGGGCTCGCCGCCCAATTGATGCAGTTGCATGCAGTCAATGGCTACCTCGATCAGGATCCATCGACGCTGATCAAGCTTTACAGCGGAATACGAGCCCCCTGTCGCCACGAGCCCTAGCCTGGACCGGCCGAACGAATATCGATAGCCGATGCGGCCCGCGATCACAGGACAGCGCCAGCGGATTTTTCGAGAATGCCTCGATGATGATTCGTCCCGGTTCCCGCCTGCTTGATCGATGCCGTAAAGCCGGTATTTCGGTCTTCGTATTGTTTCATTTCTGGGCTTTGATCGTTTGGATGATTCCGCCTTATTCCGGGATGATCAGCGATTCGCCGTATCCGGGCAGCCTGGCAGGACGTCTCGAGCGCAGTCTTTTCTACACGCTGGTCCCGCAAGACGGGGGCGCCGCATCCGTGCTGGCCCGGCATTACATTGATCTCTCGGGCGCCTATCAATACTGGGACTTTTTCGCTCCGGTTCCCCCGCGCATCCACCGCTATCTCCAAGTGTGTACAAAACTCCTCGAATCCCCGGACAAGGGGCGAATCGGATGCATCGAGCCCTGGTACCGGAGTTTCGACGGCGATGTCGACCATGCGGTCCGGCCGCACCGCGGGAGCCGAAGCCGTTCGTTTCGTCTGGTCGAAAATCTCATCCGCCTGCACCGCTCGGATCTGTTGAATGCGTTTACGCTGTATTGGCGGCATAAAATACCTCGCGATGACAAAGGTCAATCCTTTCTGCTGCTTCACGAATTCAGCCTGCAGCCGGGAAGGTCGGAGTCAGAGTCCGCAACCGGCCGCCGCGATGAACTGATCTGGATCGCCCCGGAGTAGTCCGGACATGCTGTTCCGCTTCTGGAACCGCTTTCTGTTCCGATCGATCGATGTCCGCCAGTATGCTTTCCTGCGCATCGGGCTGGGCTTTCTGATCAGTCTCTATATGATTGGAATGCTGCCGCTTTTCGCGGACCATTTCGGTCCGCGCGGCTGGCTCGGAGCAATGCGGGATCTGGACCTTTATCATTCAGGCGCCTGGTCCTTACTATTCCTGACCCACTCCCAAACACAAGCCTGGGCTTTTTTTTGGATCACGCTGTTCGCTTCGGCCGCGTTGACACTCGGATGGTTGACCCGAATTTCCGGATGCATCGCGCTGATCGGGTTGATTTCACTCTGGAATCGGAATCCGCTGCTGATGGACGGCGACGACGCGATCCTCAGGGTCATGCTGTTCTATCTACTGTGGTCCCCGTGTGGAAACGCATTTTCGATCGACGCCAGGCTGCACCACCGAAGGCAGCAGGCTGAAATCTGGCCGCTGCGAATGATCCAGATTCAGCTCGCGTTGGTCTATTTATTTTCGGGCTGGGTGAAATTCCACAGCCCCGAATGGATGAACGGAACCATCTTGCAAACCGTGTTGATCCATCCGGAGTATTCGCGCTGGAACTTCAACAGCCTGATGAACCAGCCTGTCTTTCTGAAGACGCTCTGTCTGACCTCGGCGTTCATCATGGGGTGGGAAATTCTGTTTCCGGTTCTGATCGTGTTTCGCAGGACACGCGTCGCCGCGGTCGCGACCGGCTTGATGTTTCATGGCGGTTTGCTGGTATTCATGCACCTGCGGCTGTTTTCGGTCATTATGCTGGTTCTGTACAT
>JAKEEL010000115.1 GCA_022616595.1 Methylococcaceae bacterium | reverse complement strand
TTGATCGATCTCTCGTACAGACGCAGTGTCGTGTCCATACTTTCCATCTTTTTTTCCGAAGCGCATCCGGCGATCACGGCGAGAATCGTCACGGCAAAGGCAAACAGCCAATTTTTCATGGATCGGTTTCCCCGCGGTTCAGTGCGCTTCAGGGCCTATTCCTGCAACCATTTTTCCAAGGCCTGAATCAGTTTATTCGCCTGATCGGCACTGGAAATATTGAATTTGGATTTCTGCTGGTATTCACCATTGCGCTTCTGGTAGCGGCGAATCGTGAATTTATCGGGGCCGTAGGCGTTCTTGCTTCGGTCCCAATCCTGATAACGAAAAATGATCGTCGTCCAAGCGCCCTTCGACAGAATCTGTTTATCCAGTTGTTTGATGGTCTGTATCCCGTTATCGATGTAATCAACACTAATTTCTTCTACCTCGGAAACCATTACTTCTCCAGCCGACCCGGACATAAGAGTTATTCGGAATTAAATTACTGCATTCCCGTATTGACGGCAAGCCGCAATTTCGACGCCGCGGGAAAACTGCTCGTCGACAAAATCTCTATACGATCTTCCTACGGCTGGTGCGAAATCCAACCCAGCGGTATGAATTGCCCGAACGCGCGGCTTCCCTCTCCGGTTCGAATCGTGTCGACCACATCGAGATATTTCGCGTCAATCACCGAAACATCGTTGCTGAACCAGTTGGCCACATACACGTGCCGGCCGTCCGGATGGGTGGAAATCCCTTCAGGATATTCGCCTACTTCGATCGTTTTCACGACTTTCAGCGTCCCGGTGTCGATCGCGCTGACCGAATTATCGTATTGGTTGGTGACCAGCAATCTGCGATCCCAACGGGCCAGCGCGGTCGCATAGGGCCTGTCTCCGGCACGGATCGTGGCGATGGTCTTCCGCTCCGGGATGCTCACGACCGAAACGTCATTGCTCTCGACGTTCGCCGTGTACAAACGCTGGCCTTTGCCGTCGACACTGATGCCGAAGGGGTGCCTGCCGACCGCGACTTCGGCAATGACATTAAGCGATGCGGCATCGATGATCGAGACGGAGTTGCTATCGCGATTCGCGACAAAGATCCTTCCGCCACTCCGATCGACCGCAATCCCGGTCGGGGCTTTGCCGACCGAAACCCGAGCCAGCAAATCAAATGACCCGGAATCATAGACCAGCAATTGATGGTTGAACCAATCGGCCAGGAAAATCCGCCGGCCGGAAGGCTCGACCGCAACACCGACCAATGCCGCGGAAAGCGGGATCGTTTTCCGAACCTGGTGTGCCTTTCCGTCGATCACCGACACATCCATGCTTTCCGGGTTGGTCACATAAACGCGTTCACCGTCCGCCGACACCGCGATGCCCGCCGGTTTTTCTCCAACCGGGATCGATTTGACGACGCGGTTGGACGTGGTATCGATCACCGAAACGCTGTTGTCCCCCTGGTTGGTGATATAGGCGAAGGGTTTTGAAAGCGTCGGGCCGCAGTAGAGCAGGATCAATATCCCGAACCATCCGGCCGTTTCGATCGCGCCGCGCCCGAAGCCATTCATAAGAGGCTATTTACCCTCGGCGATCGTCTTGAGGTTGCCGAGCCCTTTCTTAAAAACCCCGGTAACCGCGTTGACCGCGACGTCTTCAGTCAATTCCGGAGGCGGGTTATTCTTCATATAACCTCGATAAAACGCGGCCTTCCAGGTCACCTCGGAACCGCCCTTCTTGTCTTCCTTCACCTGGATGGTCGCCGAGTAATTGCTGACCGGAAGGGTCGTGATCGCGACCTCCTCGCCCGAGTACTGAATGGTTTTCACGGTACTCATCTTGGAGATCTTATAGGCGTATTCCATTTTTTCGCTACTGTAGTCCTTGATGACTTCCTCGATCGTGCCGCCCTCGTCCAGCGTCAGAGTCCGCGTAGCGCATGGGGTGGACCCGGTGCCGGATTTCTCTCCCGTCCCGACCCAGACCAGTTCGCTTTTGGAATTTTCCTCGCATTCGCCGTCCCCCGCAGGCAGATTCGCGGAATCCGTCGATTTCACGCCGGGCAACCAAGCCATGTCACCGAAATTCTTGATCGTTCCCCAAACGACATCCGGGGCAGCGCCGATATTAATTTTCTCGACAACTTTCTTACGCACCGGGCCGTGAGCAAACGCAACACTCGTCGTGACCAGCAATAAACCAGGGATAACGATCCTGAGCAGCTTTCTCATGTTTTCTCCTGCCTGTTTCTATTCTAAAAATTCGCTAATCATGCCAATTTTCATAAAAGATGACAACAGGTATATCGGCTTGGCAGAGAAATGGACTCCAGATCGCGGAAGCAAGGTTTCACATTGAATCCCCCGTTCCATCGTCTGCAAACAGCTTGGTGACCAGGTTAGCCATGTCCGCGAGGAAGGGTTTCGGGTCATCCCATCTGAATACAAAATAACAGGTTCTCGGACTGAAAAAATCGCCGAAAAAGTCCAATACCTCTTTTGCAGGCCGCACGCGAAACAAAGGATCTATGATTTTATCGGGTTGAAACAATACGCGCGCGAGTCGCTTCGCCTCGGGGATCATAAAACGGCATTTTTTCCCGGCGCAAGGGCTGGCAATCTTTGGGATCTTTTCCAAACCGAATACCGAATATTGCAGCCAGGCGAAATCGGCACGGCAGGCAACCGCTAACGGGAAACTACCCCAGAAACGGCCGTTGATTTCCATGAACACGGCATCATGACTTAGCGGATCGTAACGGTATTCGACCATCGCAACCCCCTCCCACTCGAGGGCTCGCAGCAGGGCGATCGATCGCTGCATCAAGGCTTGATGATCATCACGGCAAAGCGCCTTGCATGCCGTGGACCCGCCACCCTCCGGCGGCCATTCGCGCAAGCGTTGATGTTGAAACGTTTGTAACGGTTTCCCTTCATGCATGAATATGAATTGGCCGAGACCGACTCCCTTGCAATATTCCTGGATCAGCGGAAATTTTCCGAGCGCAACGAATTGCTCCAAATACTTTCGGACATCGTCCGGGGAAAAACAAAAAAGCGCCTTGTCGAGCCGCAAACCCCGGCTTTCCAATGCCTCGCGAACTTCATGAGGATTCGCCCATTTCAGAACCACGGGGTAACGCCAGGCCGGGTCGGACGCGAGTTCAGGCACCCGGGGCGATACCGGCTGTATAGTCCTGGGTACCCGGATATCCAGGGCCGTCGCCGCTTCGATCGCCCGCTCCTTTGAGATGACTCGTTCAAAGCGCTGTGATTTCGGTATCAGCGCTTTGATCGGCGCAAGGGCCGCAGCATGCTCGTTCAGCAAAGCGATATCCGTTTCGGATACCGTCATCACGAAAGGAGCATTGTGTGCCGCCGAAATCGCACGCAGTTGCGCCACCAAAGCCCGAGGCTCTTTTTCCCTCGTTGCAAACGAGGCGAGGTAACGCGATACCCGGCTGATCGAGGTTTTGCCGCCCAATCCATGGACGGCGACGCCATGGCTTCCCAATTCGCGGATCATGCCCAAACCGATCGGTGAATCAACGCCGAGCAGGATGACGCCAGGAAGATGGTCCATGCTTGCTTTGCGGAAAATTGTATTCAGGTTGCGTCAGGCAGCGACTTATGCGCGACTTGCCATGCGTGACCGAGACGTCCGACCGCGTTGTCGATCACGGCAAAACAGGTATCGAAATAACTCGCCTCGAGTCCGTATGGATCGTGTATATGGATTCGCAGCGGCGCGGTCCAGTGGCCCAATAACGCGATGCCCACACCGGAAGGCAGACCCCTGGCGCTCAGTTGTCTGGCTTGTCGGACTTCCATCGCGACCAGCAGGTCGCCCGACCGGAATTCAAAATCATGGATATCCGTACTTTGATGATTGCTCAAATCCAAACCCCGCCGTTCGGCCTCTTCCGCGGCGAGCCGGAACACCGGTTGTCCGGTGCATGTCGACAAACCCAGCGAAACGCTGGGAAGACCGAGCGCACGCGCGCGATATTCGGCATAGGCGCTGCGACAAATGTTACCCTGACATACGAATACAAGCCGCGTGTAGGCAGCCAATCCGCCATCATTAGCCGGATTATATTTTTCGAGATTTCCGATGGTTTTCTCAAGATTGGCCAGTAGCAAGCGAACCAGCCCGCGGAATGTTCCGTATCGCGAGCGCATCGCGCGTTGGACTGCGTTGCGTGCCGGAGGAATCTTAACGAAAGACTGACTCGACGGCCCTATTCCATCCGTGTCCGGCATACGGGATTACCCTCAGGACAACCTTGCGATCAATCGACGGGCGATTTGGGCGGATAGCCTGGACGCTGTTTGCATAAAAGGCATTTGGATCGTCTGCGCGGATTCTTGTCGCGCAATCTGCCCCCGGTCCAACGAAGCCACCGGATAAGCATCGGAATGGTTTTCCAACCATCTGCATAATTTGCCGAAGCGCGAGACGACGATCGAGTCGGGCTTGGCGCTTCCTCGAATAAGCATTTCAAAATTGTGCGAAAAAAGTACCAGATGAGGATAGCCGAACTGTCGAGCCTGATCGATCAAGCGTATGGATTCGCCGAAACCGACAGAACCCACCTGCCAATGGCGGGGCCTGCCGAAGCCATCACGAAATACGGTGATCGGATACTCCAGGACGCCTTCAATGATTCCGGGCTGGCTGGAACGCTCCATCGGCGTCAAATCCCGGCCGGATTCAAGATTGGATGGGTTCACGCTGCTATCGATCAAGATCCCGTTGGCCGCCAAGGCCCGCAGCGTATCGCGGTTGCACGCGAAATTACCCGCCCGGAAAGCCGTGGGGCGCGGTAATCCGCATTGAACGAGTGCCTCGATGCCGCGCGCGATCAGTACCTTCTGTTCTTCCAGACTATATTGCGACAGATACGGGCGCTTGGCCGGCACGTTTGGCAACAGAGGCGGATCAGTCTCATCCGTCCACTCCGGATGCAGATGAAGTTGAACTTCTTGCCCGGCATCGGCGATCAAACCAACAATCTCCTTCAAAGGCTCGATCCCGAAACGATAAGAAAACAACGGCTCGACGAAAAAAACCCCTTTCAACCGATGTTTGTTCAGGATTTCAAGCGTCTTGGGCAAAGCGTAGCCGTAACGATCTCGACCGTATACATAACGTTGGAACGCCGACGGAAATTGGCGATCGAGGTCTTGCCAACCGTTGCACCATACTTCCACGTCGAAGGTGATCGAAATATTCATTTTCGAAGTACGAGTCGTGTTGTGAGTTCGGAAATCGGGCGGAGGGCCGAAAACGATCGCAGGCGATTCACGGGCTTGTAATTCGAACGCCAAGGCCATCAGGGGCCGAATCGATAAAAATGGTAGCTACCAGGGTTTGCACGAGCAGAGCGAAGACCGAGTGAAATACTGGACAGGTCCCTTTTTTTAAATATACCACATCCAGACCCGATTCGATAACGAATCGCGTTCAATGGATCAGCCCTTGAGCCCATTCTTCGAGTTCGTCCAGAATCGCGCCGGAATCCTGAATACCGCCGGAAACGGCTCGCAATCGCTCGATCTCCGCCCGGTACGAACCGAGATGGATCGCGCCCTTCGATCCGCCCGAGGCGATTCGCTGGATTCTGTAGGCGTTCCAGCGTTCGGTTTCGGGCCCGGAAAGGCTGTCCGGGAAATTCCTTGCGCGGTAGCGAAACATCATTTCGGGTATTCTCGGGTCGTCGAAATGAATCCGGATCAGGGACAGAGAATCGGGATCGGTTTGCCGAATGGCCGCCATTCTGTCACGATCGGCATCACTGAAAAATCCACCGCTGTACAGCATCAGGTCGGGATCATCGGTGGACTGTTCCGGATTTCCGGAAAATATTTCCGCGAGCTTTTCCGGGAGTCCCTTGGACTTCTGGATTCTGGCCCAATTCCCGAGGCACCGATCGAGATCGATCTTGAGCCGTTCGGCATCGTGTCCGCGCAGGGTTTTCATCGGAACCACGACTGGACATTTATTCAGATGCACGGTTTTCAGCGCAATTCTTTCTTCGCCGGCCAGGAGGTCCTCGCGCGCCGTGAACACCAACCTGCGGATTTCGTCCACATTCCCGTCGAGCAACATGGCCGGGTCCTTTGCGAGGTTGTAAACGATGATGCCGTTGCTGTTGACAGGATGCCGTACCAGGGGAACCACCAGCGCGATACATCCTTCCGACGCGGGATATCTGCCGGAAACATGCAGCACCGGCAGCGGTTTTTCCGGAACCAATAA
>JAKEEL010000114.1 GCA_022616595.1 Methylococcaceae bacterium | reverse complement strand
TCCGAGTCCGCGGCCCTTGATATCCGAGCGCACGACGATCGCGAATTCGGCGAGCCGATTGTCCGGATCCGAATCGGCACGCGCGACCCCGAGGGTCACGGGAGTTCCGTCCGCTTCGCTTCGAATCGCGACGAATGCCATCTGCCGCTCGTAATCGATCTGCGTAAATGCGGCCAATTGCGTGTGCGGCATGGATCGAAACTCCGTGAAGAAACGGAACCTCAGGTCATCCGGGGACAGTTTTTCGAAGAACGTGCGGTGCGCGGGTTCATCCTCGGGTCTGATCGGCCTCAGCATGATCTCACTCCCGTCGAAACGAAGAGTCTCTTCGAGCTCCTTCGGATAAGGTCGGATCGCGAGCCTCGCACCGGGCACGCGGCGGGACGTGGAAATCCGGATCCGCGCATCGAGCGCGATGACCCCATCCGCGTCGACCAGCAGCGGGTTGATGTCGCACTCGATCACATCGTCGAGCTCGATCACCATCTGCGACAAACTGATCAAACTTCGATACAAGGCCATGCAGTCCGCGGGAGGCCGTTCGCGATAGCCGCGCAACAGTTTGGCGATCTGCGTCCTCGACACCAGTTCTTTCGCAAGCACCTCGTTCAGCGGCGGCAACGCGATCGCCCGATCGCCGATCACTTCCACCGCCGTGCCTCCGGTCCCGAAAACGATCACCGGGCCGAACAGCGAATCTTCATAGGTACCGATGATCACTTCGCGTGCTCCGGGCCGTTCCACCATCGACTGCACGAGATAACCGTCAATCCGCGCATCGGGTCTCAACTTCCTGACCCGGGACTCGATCCGCACGATGGCATCCTGAACTTGCTGCTCATCCTTCAGTCCGACGATCACTCCGCCGACGTCGGACTTGTGAGAAAGTTCCCGGGACAGGACCTTCACCACCACCGGATAACCGATTTCCCGCGCACACCGTTGCGCGGCGGCGGCATCGGCCGCGACTTTGGATTCCACGACCGCGATCCCGAACCGCTGCAGTACCTGTTTCGCTTCGGGTTCGGTCAGCATGTCGCGCCCGTCCTGCAGGACACGCTTGAATAGCGAGTGCAGGTCCGACACATCGGCGCGTCCACCCGATTCGGCCTCCCGCGGAGTCTCCATGAGTTGTTCCTGATTGCGTCTGTAAGAAACCAGTTGCATGAAAGCGTCGATCGCATCTTCCGGCGTGTCGTAGGAACGGATGCCGAAACGACCGCAAATTCTCCGCGCCGCCGCCCCGGCATCACCGCCGAGCCAACAGGTCAACAAAGGCTTTTCGGTTTTCGCGAACAAGGGAGCGAGTTCCTGCGCCACTACTTCGCTCGGCGCAACCGCAGTTGGCGCATGTATGAACAGGATCGTATCCGGTGAATCGTACGCGAGCAAAATGTCCGTCACTTTTCGGTAGCGTTGCGGATCGGCGTCTCCGATCACGTCGATCGGATTTGCCCTGGACCAATTGGCCGGCAACGCTTTATCCAGCGCAACGGCCAGCGATTCGGGAAGCCCGGCGAGTTGCCCTCCAGCCAGCTCGAGCGCATCCGCCGCCAATACCCCGGGCCCGCCGCCGTTCGTCACGATCAGCAAGCGCTCCCCGATGGGTATCCGCCCCCGGCTCAATGACTCGGCGGCGTTGAACAGATCCTCGAGCGAATAGACCCGCAGCATTCCGGCGCGCCGGATCGCCGCGTCGTAGACCGCGTCCTCGCCAGCCAGCGCACCGGTGTGGGAGCGGGCAGCGAGCGCACCCGAATGCGACCGGCCGGATTTCACGACGATCAAGGGTTTATTGCGCGCGGCGGCGCGCGCCGCCGACATGAACTTGCGCGCGTGTTTGATCGATTCGATGTAGAGCAGGATTGCGCAGGTTTTCGGGTCGCTGCCCAAATAATCGATGATGTCGGCAAAATCTACATCGGCGCTATCGCCGAGCGAAACAAACGCCGAAAACCCGATTTGCCGGCTGTTGGCCCAGTCGAGTACGGCCGTGACCAGAGCGCCCGACTGGGTAACGAACGCGACCCGGCCGGATTTCACGGATGCCGGCGAAAAGGTCGCGTTCAGCTTCGCGGCGGGTCGAATCAGACCCAGGCAATTCGGCCCGAGCAAGCGCATCAGGCGCGGTTTCGCCGCCTTCAACGCGGCGTCTCGCAAGGTTACGCCATTACTGGAAGTCGCGTCCAAACCGGCGCTCAGAATGATCGCGGCGCGCGTGCCTTTATCGGCCAGCTGCGCGATCATTTCCGGGACAACCGACGCGGGCGTGCAGATCACGGCGAGGTCGGGCACGATCGGCAGGGATTGCACATCGCTGTACGCCAAAATGCCGGAGATCGCGCGGTATTTCGGATTCACCGGCAGAATCGGCCCTTCGAAGCCTCCGCCCAAAAGGTTCTTCAACACGATGGACCCGACCGAGCCTTCCCGAATCGAGGCTCCGATCACCGCGACCGACTTCGGTTCCAACAAGTATTCCAGATTACGAATGCTCACAAAGCCCTTCCCGCTGAACGAGTGGTGATTCATCATCCGAACGATTGCCAAGATCGTTAAACTCACATGTTAAAATGGCACGTGAATCGTTTGGATTGAGAATCACAATATTACAGTTCTCACCTGGATATTCAATCCTAGCCCGCAGTCTGCGCTACTTCAGCGCAGCGACCAGATAGACGGTCCCGGCTGCGCAAATAAACACCGACCCGATGCGCATCGTGGATAAAGACAACCGGTCCCGGCTTGTTGCGTCGCTGCGAATCAAACGGGTCAGCTTCAATCCGCAAAACAAGGGCAAGACGACCAGTTGGTGACCCAGTTCCACGCCGATACTGAACGCAACGATGGCCGCGCCGATCGCAATTCCCGCCATGCCTTCCATCGCGTCGAGCAGTCCGCCGGCGAAGCCGAGACCGTGAAACAGTCCGAAGAAAAACGCCGTGGCCAATCGGACCCACCCGCGGCTGCGTTGCGGCCAGATGATATTGCTTAGGGCCACGAACACAATACTGCCGGCGATCATCGGTTCGACCACGGCGGACGACAGGCGAATGATGTCCAGCACCGACAAGCTCAGCGTGATCGTGTGCGCGAGTGTGAATGCCGTGACCACTTTGATCAAGTCCCAAAGCGTCACCGTGGCGAGCACCAGCGCGGTGATAAAGAGCAGGTGGTCATAGCCCTCCAAGATGTGCGTGACCCCATGCCGGAGGTATTCTCCGAAGATCCGCCGGCGTTCCTGCCCGGTAGCCGCGTTGGCCACCGTCAGTGCCTGTTTCGAGGTCAGCAACAGCCCTTCATGGCGAAGCCGGCCCCCTTCCCGCATTTGCACGACGAACGTGGCCTCCCATGGGTTTCCGGGTGCGTATAGAAATTCGTTCAGCAGATTCTGCCGTAGCTCCAATCGGTCCGGGTTATAGGACAACGGATAATCCAGATCGTAAACGATGTGATTGGCGCCCGCCTCCGTTACGCCGGTCAGCGCACCCGCAAGTTCGCGGCCATCGGCTCTGATCTGGAAATGACGCAGGAAATATCGTCCATGTTCCTTCCATGCATCGCCAATCGACCCCGCGTTTCCCGCCCCGAAAGCATTCGCGACCAGCACTTCTTCAAGGGGTACGCGCGCGCGAACATGGAGTTTCCCGTTCAACAACTCGATATCGAGTGACCCTTGTGAAATCGGATGCGCGAACACGATTGCCGGAAGGAATAGGATGGACAGGATGAGTTTCATCGGTGCGCGTGGAGACGGCCCGGCATTTGCTGCAACGCCTCACCCTCAAACAGAACAGCAGGTGCGCTCAGTGCGATCATTCGTGCATTGTACCCCGCGAGGCGTTTGCGGCCGACTTCGGGAAGAAAATCTGGATGCAGAATTTTTACTTTTTTACTTTCGTTCGCACTCCGGGGATATACTTTGAACGTCCAAGCCGCGGATTCTTCCATTTCGCGGCGGCTCTTGACGAATCCGGAGAGACCCATGAAATTCGACCGTCCGAAATCTGTCATCGAAAGTCTATCGGCGTTCCTGTGGACTCCTCTGGATACGATTTTGCGCGACCGTTTGGGCGCCGATCCCCGGGAAAATGCACTGGATCTCTTCAAGGCCACGGTTGCCTGCGTCCCGGCTTACCGGCAATTTTTGAAAGGCATGGGTATCGAGCCCGAGCGGGTCGTTTCCTTTGAAGATTTCCAATCCCTGCCCCTGCTCGACAAAGCTGGTTACCTGTACAAATACCCCTTGCCGGAACGCTGCAAGGGCGGACAAATCACGACTTGCGACCGCCTCGCCGTGTCTTCGGGTTCCACCGGTGTTTCGACGTTTTGGCCGCGCGCCATGACCGACGAACTGGACGTGGCCTTACGCTTCGAACAGGTATTCCGACATAGTTTCCGGGCGCACGAGCGCGACACCCTCGCGGTGGTGTGCTTCCCGCTCGGCAATTGGGTCGGCGGAGTGTTCACCACGTCTTGCTGCTGGCATCTCGCGCAAAAAGGATATCCGCTCACGGTCGCAACGCCGGGTAACAAACCCGAGGAAATCCTGCGGGTGGTGCGGGAGTTGGGGCCGCATTATCAGCAGACCGTATTACTGGGTTATCCACCCTTCGTCAAGGATGTGGTCGATACCGGGCTGGCCCTGGGAATCTCTTGGCAGCGGTACAACATCAAGTTCGTATTCGCCGGCGAAGTGTTCAGCGAGGAATGGCGCAGCTTGATGCTGCAACGCGTGGGATCGGTTTCAGCGTGCCGCGACTCGGCGTCCCTGTATGGCACGGCGGACGGCGGAGTGCTCGGCAACGAGACGCCTTTAAGCATCGCGATCCGCCGCTTTCTGGCCGAACACCCCGCGGTCGCCCGCGAACTGTTCGGCGAATCGCGCCTGCCGACCCTGGTCCAATATGATCCGATCAGCCGTTTCTTCGAGGTCGTGGACGGCGCAACTCTGGCGGTAACAGCGGACAACGGCGTACCGCTGATCCGCTATCACATCGCCGATCGGGGCGGGATATCGGGTCATCGCGAGATGATGGCATTCCTGAAAGACCGAGGCTTGGATTCACTCGAGGCCTGGGGATTGGATGTCGAAGAAATCGCCCTGCCTTTTGTCTGGGTATTCGGCCGCGCCGATTTCACGGTGTCCTTCTATGGAGCCAATATCTACCCGGAAAACGTGGTGGTCGGACTGGAGCAAGCGGGGCTGGAAGCCTGGGTCAGCGGCAAGTTCGTCATGCAGGCCAAGACCGATGAAACCGGTTCGGAGTTTCTGCACATCGCCGTCGAACTGCTTCCATCGGTCGGCGCCGATTCCGATAAACAGGCCGTGATCGGAACTTTCATTCGATCCCAGCTGCTAAGGTTGAACAGCGAGTTCGCCAACTATGTCCCGGACGAAAAACAAATGCCTCGAGTCGAATTGTTGCCTTTCGGGGATCCCGAGTATTTCCCTGCGGGAGTAAAACACAAGTACACGCGACGCGTGTGACGGCTTTTCGCGCAAAAGATCCGATCATCTACCGCGCCGTTAATGCGAATCTAATGCCCCACATGGGACCGGCCGGTCGAACTGCCTGGTTCAAAAACCGGAGGTTTCGGCATTTGCCACCATTCCACTTTCTTTTTATTGACTTCAGCCCGCTTTAGGTCCTCCGGGGTGAATGGCTTCGGCTTCTTTCGTTTTGCTTTAACGCTTTTACCCTTGTTTGGAGGCGCCGCTTGTTCGCCGTCCGAAGCGGCCGCCGAACCCGGTCCCGGATTCGCCGTTTCAACTGAACCGGATTCAGCTGCAAGAACCGACGTGCCAAGCGAGAACCAGGCCGCCGACACCAAAGCCAACAGCAAGCTTTTCATAATGACCTCTTTTTATTCGGCGGGTGGATTCGGGAAATTCGAAAAAATTTCGCCGACAACCTTATCGATTGCGGGACCCGGATTGCGAATCGACTCGTCCTTGACCCGCCCTTCGGCGAGACCCTGCCATACCAGCGCTTTTTTCTTTGCGTCAACCAGGTCTATGCTGAGGGTTCCTTCGTTGTACGTGATGGTTTCGATATCGTAGGGATAACCGCCCCACGCGCCATACATCCCGCCCCGATACCCGTAGAAGCCGGGTCCCATCGATGATGGCGCGGAGCGGATTTCCTGCTTCTCCTCGACGTTCAGGAAAAAGTTCACGTGCAGATCCGGGTCCTTCTCATTGTACGCATATCCGATCCGTTCCATCTGTGTTCGGATCGCCTGTTTCAGCCAGCTGGTCACGATGGTGGAGTACTGAGCGCGGTCGGTACCGAGCCGGTCGAAAAAACCGAAGCTCTTGTAGGCGGTCATTTTGGCTTCGGGATCCTTATCGACGCGAATCGTGGGGCCCGTTGCGCATCCCGACAGCAGTGCAATCGCGAGTATTGCGGGTTGAAACCAAAGGACATTACGCATGAGACCTTCCTTCGTTCGTGGTTGAGGACGGGACGGTACGGATCGATCGGATAAGCCGATGTCCGCGCGGAAGCTAGCACGGCCGCAGCGGCTTGTCAAACCTTTGGAATGCTCATTCGCTAAACCAAAGTTCCTCCCGGATTAAAGGAAATCCATCTCAACGGGTCGCGATCGGTGTCACATCCCTCCGCGGGTGTCCCTGGTACAGCTGCCGGGGCCGGCCGATCTTTTGTTCCGGGTCGGTGATCATCTCGTTCCAGTGAGCGATCCAGCCGACGGTTCGGGCCATCGCGAATATCGCCGTGAACATCGTGGTCGGAATTCCCAGCGCGCGCAGCACGATGCCCGAGTAGAAGTCGACGTTCGGATAGAGTTTCTTTTCGATGAAATAATCATCTTCAAGCGCGATCCGTTCAAGTTCCATGGCCAGTTTGAAAAGCCGGTCATTCCCGAGACCGAGTTCATCGAGCACTTCGTGGCAGGTCGTATACATGATTTTGGCCCTGGGATCGAAATTTTTGTAGACCCGATGCCCGAAACCCATCAGTTTGAAGGGATCGCTCCTGTCCTTGGCCCGGTTGATATATGCGCCGATGCGCGAGACATCGCCGATCTCTTCGAGCATGTTCAGGACCGCCTCGTTCGCGCCGCCGTGGGCCGCGCCCCACAGACACGCGATCCCGGCCGCGATGCAGGCAAACGGATTCGCGCCGCTGGAACCGGCCAGCCGCACCGTCGAGGTCGAGGCATTCTGTTCATGGTCCGCGTGCAGGATCAGGATTCTATCCAAGGCGCGGACCAAGACCGGGTTGGCCACGAAATTCTCGCAAGGTGTGGACAGCATCATGCGCATGAAATTTTCGACGTAAGCGAGATTGTTGCGCGGATACATGAAGGGTTGGCCGATGGTGTACTTGTAGCACATCGCGACGATCGTCGGCACCTTCGCAACCAGGCGGATCGCCGAAATCTTGCGATCGGTCTCGGATGTGATGTCGAGCGAATCATGGTAGAACGCGGAAAGCGCGCCGACCACGCCGACCATCACGGCCATCGGATGCGCGTCGCGCCTGAAGCCCTTGAAGAAATTGTTCAGCTGGTCGTGCACCATGGTGTGCAAGGTCACGTTCTTGACGAAAGCGGCCATCTGCTGCCCGTTCGGCAGTTCTCCGTTCAGGATTAAATAACAGACCTCGAGAAAGTCGCATTTTTCGGCGACCTGTTCGATCGGATAGCCCCGGTATAGCAACACGCCGGCGTCGCCGTCGATGTAGGTGATCCTCGACGTACAACTCGCAGTCGACATGAAACCCGGATCGTAGGTCAGCATTCCGGTCTTGGAAAGACTCCGGATGTCGATCACATCGGGCCCGATCGAGCCGGACAGGATCGGCAGATCCTGTTTTTTTTCCTCCCTGTCCCAGGACAGGGTCGCTGTGCGTTCGCTGGTCATGGACTTGGTCTCCATTGGTGTTGGGTAATCCGGTTCGCGGCGGGACAGTGGGCAAGAAAAACAATTCGAAATCGCCTCGAAACCAAGGAACCGAGGCAACTCTTATGCCGCCAGTTCTTTTCTTTGCGGATTGTACACGGATCTCCTGAAAACCCCGCAACGTTCGGCTTTCCTGCCTTTCGCGCCGCACGCGGGGGTGTGATTTTGGTGCGTCGAATGCTCAAGATCTCCGCTTAGGTGCACGGGTTGCCCTGCGTCCATCGGCAAATCAGGGTTCAGCCGGCCTTTCTTGCAGGTTTTCATCCGGGTCGAATTCCTCCTCGGAATCGGGTACGTTGCCGTCGCGAATCAAATATTCGCGCCGTTGCAGGTAGCTCGATTTGAGGAAGTCATAGCGATCAACGGATGTTTCATCGACGATCTTTCCGGCCAGCAATAAAGCCGCTCGCGTGTCGGTTACATCCAGGACCGCCGCGCCCAGCGTGGCGGCCGCAACCGCGCTGCCGCCGACGAAGAAGGTGTAGGTCAGGGGATCCATCAATGCGTCGCCGACCAATCCGAATATGCCGCGGGGGGAACTCGGTCCCCAGAACGGCAGCACCAGATAGGGACCTGCCGGGATGCCCCAAACCCCCAGGGTCTGATCGAAATCCTCGCTGTGCTTGTGCAGGTCAAGCAGGCTTGCGACATCGATAACCCCGGCAATTCCAAGCGTCGTGTTGATCAAGAAGCGGCAGGAGTCCATCCCCGCCTGACTGAATTTCGATTGTAACAAATCGTTGAGCGTGACCCCGATATCCTGAATATTGCTGAAGAAATTGGTCACCCCTTGATCGACGCTTTCCGGCGTGGTCCAGACATAGCCTTCCGCCATCGGTTTCAGGATGGTTTTATCCACCGAGTCGTTAAAAGAATCGATGCTACGATTCCAATCTTCCCAGGGGTCGTTTGGATCGATAGCGTTTGCCGCGCAGCCGCTGAGTAAGGCCGCGAGCGTCAGACCGCCGCATAAAAAGCGCCGATTCCAGTAACGTCTTTTCGTATTCATGAATTGTTCCTTGGTTAAAGTTCGGTCGCTTTTCGACAGTCATTCGTTCCGGATTCCGAGCATGATTTCTTCGATCGGTCGGCTCGCGCGGAAGCGGAATCCACGCATTTCCAGCACGCCTTTGGTGTTCAGTGAAATGATAATCTGCAGCGCATCCGGGTAGTTCGCCTGTTCCAGGTCGGTGGCCGAGGGTTCGGCCGGGGCGCTCGGATGGGAATGGTAGATCGCGAACAGGTCTTCGTGATTCTCGCGCATTCTTCGCATCGCGGCGATTTGTTCTTCGGGGTCCAGCCGGAATCGCACAGCCGGCCTTGCGGCAATATTCCTGACCGGATAACAGGATGTCGGAATGCCGTGATGCGATCCGATCAGCCCGCAAATTTCGGTGTCCGGCGAGACTTGTGCCTGATGCAGCAACTGGTTGATCAAAGGGCGCGGGAAGATGACTTCTTCTTGCATCGGGATTTCAGGGACACAGGAATTCAGAATCGCGGCAGTTTCCGGGCCAAAGCGACTGTGTCGCTCTCGGATGACCCTGCAAGTCGCTCCGGGTATCGATATCCCTGTAACCGAAACGGCGAAGCATGAGGCTCAGATCACCTGCCTGGTGATGGCCGTGTTCGAGCAACAGGTGTCCGCCAGGTCCCAGCCATCGGCGGGCCTGATCCGCGATCGATTCCAGAGCGTTCATTCCCGAGGGGCCGGATTTGAGCGCGATTTCGGGCTCGAAGACCACATCTCCCTGGACCAGATGGGGATCGCCGGCGGCTACGTAGGGCGGGTTGCTGATGATCAGGTCGTATTCCGCGTCGGGAATCGATTCGAACCAATCGCTGTTCAGGAATTGTACATGGTCGACCCGATGTCGAGCCGCGTTCCGACGCGCGATGTCGAGCGCGGCGGAACTGATGTCCGTGGCCAGAATGGAAGCGCCGGGGCGTTCCATCGCAAGGCTCACCGCGATGATGCCGCTTCCCGTGCCGAGTTCGAGAATTGCCATCGGCCGCTCGCTCGGGATGATTTCCAGGGCCATTTCGACCAATAATTCAGTTTCCGGGCGCGGAATCAGGACATCGGGGCCGACCTTGAAATTACCCGACCAGAATTCCCGGTATCCGGTCAAATAGGCGATCGGCATACCATTTTTGCGAGATTCGATCAACTCCCGATACCGATCGGCCTGGACATTGTCGAACCGGGTTTCGGGCCATGCGCGCAGGAAGGAACGCTCCTTGCCGAGTACCCGGCCCAACAGGATTTCAGCATCGAGCCTTGCACTTTGCGATTTCGAATCCAATTGTGCCGCGGCTTCTTCCAGCGCGGCGCCGATACTCGGGAGCGGAGCCGAACAAGGGTTTTCGTATACGCGTGAATTGGCCATTAAAAAAGGCACCGAGGGATGGACGGGCGGTTCGCGGACCTTCAGTTGATCGAGGAGGATTCATCCGCGAGCCGGCTCAGTAGCTCCGCCTGGTGTTCCTGAATCAAAGGCTGGACGACCAGATCGAGGTTGCCCTGCAAAATATCATCGAGCTTGTAAAGCGTCAGGTTGATGCGATGGTCGGTCAGTCGCCCCTGCGGATAGTTGTAGGTCCGGATGCGTTCCGAACGATCTCCGCTGCCGACCTGAGTCTTGCGGTTCCTGGCGATGTCTTCGTTCTGCTTTTCCTGTTCGGCGGCCAAGAGGCGGGCCTTCAGTAAAGACATCGCGCGTGCCCGATTCTTGTGTTGTGAACGTTCGTCCTGGCATTCTACCACGATGCCGCTCGGATGATGAGTAATCCGAATCGCGGAATCGGTCTTGTTGACGTGCTGGCCGCCTGCGCCCGATGAACGGTACGTATCGATGCGGAGGTCCGCAGGATTGATGTCGATATGGTCGATTTCCTCGGCTTCCGGCAGGATCGCCACGGTGCACGCGGAAGTATGGATTCGTCCCTGCGATTCGGTTTCCGGCACGCGCTGTACCCGATGCGTGCCGGATTCGAATTTGAGTTTCGAGTAGACGGCCTGCCCCGATACGCGATGAACGATTTCCTTGTATCCGCCGTGCTCCCCGGGACTTTCGCTGACCGTTTCGATGTTCCATTTGTTGCGTTCGGCGAAGCGGTGGTACATGCGCGAGAGGTCCCCGGAAAAAATCGCGGCTTCCGCGCCGCCGGTGCCGGCGCGGATCTCGAGAAAAATATTGCGCTGGTCGTTCGGATCCTTCGGCAATAAAAGAACCTCCAATTCCTTCTCCAAGGATTCTTTGCGTCTTGTCGCCTGTTCGATTTCCTCTCTGGCCAGGATCTGAACGTCCTTGTCGCTGTCGTTCAACAGTGCTGCCGCCGAGTCGATGTCGCCGAGGGTATCGCGGTAGCGCGAGAAACAGTGGATCACGGGTTCGATCTGAACGTATTCCCGGCTCAATGCGCGAAAGCGGTTTTGGTTGTTCTGAACTTCGGGTTCCGCCAGCAGCGCGGCAATTTCCTGGTAACGCTCGGCGAGGTGTTCGAGTTTAATATGAATGGATCCTTTCATTTGTTGTCATTGGATTTAAGGTTGAATAATTCCCGTGCGGCATCCAGAATATCCCGCCTTTCGTCGCGCCCGGCCTGCCGGAGTTGGGTGGTGGGGTCGTGCATTAGTTTATTGGTCAGGCGGCGGGCGAGGGTATTCATGACTTGTTCCGGATTTTTGCCGCTCCTGAGCGCGGCCAACGCCATATTCAGGGTTTCGTCGCGCGTCATTTCGGCCTGCGCGCGCAGGGTCTGGATGGTGGTTACGGCATCTTCGCCGCGCAGCCAGGCCAGAAATTGTTCGACCTGTCTGTCGATGATCTCCTCGGCCTTTTCAGCCGCCTCGAGCCGGGATTTGATGTTTTCCTCGATGGTGTTTTTCAGATCATCCACCGTGTAGAGATAGACATCGCGCAGTTGTTCGACCTCGGGCTCGATATCTCGCGGAACGGCCAGATCGATCATCAGCATCGGTTTGTGTTTGCGCTGTTTGATCGCGCTTTCGACCCGTCCCTTGCCCAGAATCGGCAATGGACTCGCGGTCGAGGAGACGACGATATCGGCTTCGGCGAGATGCTCCGGGATATCGGACAGAACAATCGCGAATCCGTTGAACCGGCCCGCGAGCTCGTGGGCTTTGTTAAGCGTCCGGTTCGCGATGATCAGGCGTCCGATGCTTTGCTGGTGAAGATGTCGTGCGGTGAGCTCGATCGTCTCGCCGGCCCCGACCAGCAGTGCCGTTTGCTCGCTGAGTTTATCGAAGATTTGTTGTGCGAGGCGCACCGCGGCAAACGCAACCGATACCGGGCTCGATCCGATCGCCGTATCCGTGCGGACTTTTTTTGCGGTCGAGAAACTGGAACGGAACAGCTGGCCGAGCTGTTTACCCAGGGTTCCCGCGTCAACTGCGGCCTGGTAGGCGGATTTCATCTGACCCAGTATTTGGGGCTCTCCGAGTATCAGCGAGTCGAGACCGCAGGCGACCCGAAAGATATGGCGGATGAAACGGCTTTCCAGGTGTGTATATAAATAGGGCTTGAATTCTTCCAGGCTCAGATTCCGGCTTTGCGCGATCCAGTCTACAATGCCGTTGATTTCCTGGCTATGGATGCCGCAATACAATTCGGTGCGGTTGCAGGTGGAAAGAATCGCGGCTTCCCTGACTTCCGAAAGATTTCGAAGTTCATGCAGCGCGGGCCTGAGCATATCCTCGGAAAAGCTTAGTTTTTCCCGGATACTGAGCGGCGCGGTATTGTGGTTGATGCCTAATGCGAGAAGCGTCATTACTCGTTTCGATGAGATACGATGTATAATTTTAAAATTTTCTAGGAATTAGTCCAAGTGAGCCCCATAATTTCAATTGTCTGACCGATTAGCCCTTCCTTTTATTCCGAGCGGTTTTTGACAATTACGCTGTTGAAAATCGCGGCCGTCAATCAAGTCGAGTACTTCCGAGTGATCAAACAACTATTAATTCCGCTTTCGGGGCTGTTGCTGTTGCACGGGTGTGCGAAGGATGCGGGAATTCCGATCGCGGTTGAACCCGCCGCCGATGAGACGAGTAAAAAAATGGAAGCGGAGGCCGGTCGCTCGCCCATCGATCCGGATTTAGTCTACCTTTTGTTGTCCGCTGAAATCGCGGGGCAACGCGGTTCGTTCGAAAAGGCGCTGGATGGATATCTCGAGGCGGCCGAACGCACCCGGGATCCCAAAATCGCGGAGCGGGCGACCCAGATCGCATTGTTTCTGAGAGATTCCGGCAAGGCGGTCCGGGCCGTTTCGTTATGGATCGATAGTGCTCCCGACAATAGTTCCGCCAGAAAGGCGGCGATTCTGGTTTATTTGAGTCGCGGAGATCAGGATCAAGCCTTGAAGCATATCCGCTACTGGCTGGCAATGAAGGAAAGCCCTTTTCAACAGAAAATGGAAAATCTGGTCAAGATTCTCGATAAAGGCCTGGCCACCCGCCTGGAAATCATGGATCAACTCGCGGACAGCTACGGGAACGACCCGGATTTTCTTTATGCCTACGCGGTGCTCGCGTTCAACAAGAACGAGTTGGGCACGGCCCTGGAAAAGATCAACAAGGCTCTCGAATTGAAGCCGGATTGGGATCGCGCCATTGCATTGAAAGCCCGGATCATTGCCGTCGAAGGGCGGGAGGATGCCAGTCTGCAAATGCAGGAATTGGTCGAAGAATATCCGGACAACGCCGAACTGGGGTTTATTTACGGGCAGTATCTGATCAAGGTCGAGGACTATGAAGCCGCACGTGTGCAATTTCAGAAAGTCATCGAGCTGGCCCCGGAAAATCATGAAGCGAAGTTCGGCCTGGCTGGTCTGAACCTGCAATTGAACGACCTTGACGCGGCCAAGAAACTGTTTCTGAAATTGAAGGACGTCCCTGAATGGGCCGATCAGTCTTATCTGTTTCTGGGCAGAATCGAAAAAAATAAAGGAAACTATAAGGATTCGCTCGCCTGGTTTGACCGGGTGTCGAACGGTCCGATCGCAAACGAGGCGGGATTGAATGCTGTTTTGGTGCTTGGCAAACTCGGTCGGTTTCAGGAAGCCGAAACCCGAATCGAGGAGTTGCATCGGCGATTCCCCGATCAGGCGGTGCGGATTGATCTGGTCAGAGTGGAATTGTTGACCAAACGCAAGGAATATGACAGAGCGCTCGCGGTTTTGAATTCGGCGTTGAAAAAACATCCGGGACAGTCGGAGTTGCTGTACAGCCGGGCTTTGGTCGCGGAACGGCTGGATCGCCTGGATATCCTCGAGGCGGATTTGGGGATGCTGCTGCGGAAAAACCCGGAAGACGTGAATGCGCTGAACGCACTGGGCTATACCCTGGTCGATAAGACCTCGCGTTTCCAGGAGGCGCAGAAATATCTCGATCAGGCGATCAAACTGAAACCGGATGATCCGGTGATCATCGACAGTTATGGGTGGCTTCAATTCAAGCTGGGGAATCATCAGAAAGCACTTGAATATCTGCGCCGTGCGTTCAGCGAGAATCCGGATCCGGAAATTGCAGCTCACCTGGGCGAGGTTTTGTGGGTTTCGGGACAGATCAGCGAGGCGAAGGACGTTTGGCATAAAGCCTTGGTCGCTGATCCGCAAAGCGATTATATGCTGAATATCAAGAACCGGTTCCCCGAAGCCTTCGTCGACTGATCACCCACTCGATTCAAGGCATTCATGTTTGGATTATTGAGCTGAACGCTGATACCGACCCATGTTTCGGAATCATCCGGGCTTTCGTTGCATCATTCTGAGTCTGCTTTTGGGTCTGCCCGGCTGCGCAATTTTTGAAACCGGTCCTGAAAGATTTCAGGATGCGGAGATCCGGCGGCAATTGGCCGGGCTCGAAACATGGCGGATGGACGGTCGTGTCGGGGTTCGCAGCGAGGACGAATCCTGGCATGCCGGACTTGTCTGGAGTCATGATCGGGATGTCGACCGTTTATATCTGTCCGGTCCTTTCGGCCAGGGAGCCCTCAACATCAAGGTTTCCGAACATTATATCCGCGTGGCCTCGGCCGACGGCACGGTCGAAGAATCCGGGGATCCGGAACAGTTGCTCGAGTCCATGATCGGATTTGCCGTGCCGGTGCCGGCCTTGCGATACTGGTTGCTGGGGCTTTCCTATCCGTTCGCGGAATCCCATTCTGAATACGATCGCCTGGGCAGGCTCATCAAGTTGAACCAGTTGGGTTGGGTGGCCGAGTACCAGGACTACCAAACCAATCAACGATGGTCGGTACCGAGAAAGCTTTCGGTGGTGAATAAGTCGACCAGGCTTAAACTCGTGATCGATGACTGGCAGTTTCCCGAAAAGGGGTATTGAAGAGAAGCCGGTCTACTGCCGTATTTTCCCGGTTATTTGCGGGGGATCCTAACGTTATCGCTTGCGAATACCGGGATTGTATCGAGACAAACCGAAACAGAATATCCATTCCATGAACCTACGGATTCATCATGAGCGAAAAAGCGCCTTCGGGATGGGGTGAACGCTGGCCGGCTCCTGCAAAACTGAATCTGATGCTGCGGGTGATCGGGAGGCGCAGCGACGGATATCACCTGCTGCAGACGGTTTTCCAGTTCATCGATCTTGCCGACTGGATTTCTTTTTTTCCGAGGTCGGATCGGCAAATTCGATTGAAAAATCCCTTGCCCGGCATTGCCGAACCTGACGATTTGACCGTTCGGGCTGCGCGATTGTTACAGGAGCGCAGCTGTGTCCGGACCGGGATGGACATTGAACTCGAGAAAATTCTGCCGATCGGCGGAGGGCTCGGGGGCGGCAGTTCGGATGCCGCAACCGCGCTGATCGTACTGAACAAGCTATGGGACCTTGGCTATGCGACTCGGGAACTTATGGATCTCGGTTTAAGCCTCGGCGCGGATGTTCCGATTTTCATTTATGGGCGATCCGCCTGGGCCGAGGGTGTCGGTGAAGTTCTAGATCCGATCGACCCGCCCGAGTGCTGGTATGTGGTGCTGTTTCCCGAATGTCAGGTGTCCACCGCGGAAATTTTTGCTTCCGATAAATTGACACGAGATAACTCCCCGGTCACAATAGACCATTTTAATTCCGGCTTTACTTGTAACGATTGCCGCGCCGTGGTTTCGCAATTGTATCCGCCGGTGAAGAGGGCGCTGGATGCATTGTCCGGATTTGGCGATGCTCGATTGACGGGGACCGGTTCGTGTGTGTTTCTGGCCTGTGAAAAGCACGACTCGGCGTCGGCGATCGCCGGTCAGCTTTCAGACCGGTACAGGGTTTTTGTCGTGAAAGGATGCAATCGTTCGCCGTTGCACTCCAAAGTAATGGCCTTCTTCAAAGAAACTCGATAAGCGGTTGGGTGGGTTGTTTGTTTGCAGATTTGATTTTTGGGGCGTCGCCAAGCGGTAAGGCACAGGGTTTTGATCCCTGCATTCCCAGGTTCGAATCCTGGCGCCCCAGCCAACTCTTTTTTCGTCTGGGTTATTTCGGGAGGGGGTTCGGAATTGACCGATGACGCATCGATAATGGTATTTTCCGGAAATGCCAATTTGCCGCTCGCGCAAGGCATCGTATCCAAACTGAATCTGCGGCTCGGAATGGCCAGTGTCGGCCGCTTCAGTGACGGCGAAGTGGCTGTCGAGATCGAAGAGAACGTGCGCGGGCAAGAAGTATTCGTGGTCCAGCCGACCAATGCACCGACCAATGAAAACCTGATGGAATTGCTGGTCATTATCGATGCGTTGCGCCGCTCGTCCGTTGCCACGATCACCGCGGTGATTCCGTATTTCGGGTACGCCCGGCAGGATCGGCGCCCGCGTTCGGCGAGGGTGCCGATCACGGCGAAACTGGTTGCTAAAATGATCGAATGCGCGGGCGTTGATCGGGTATTGACCGTGGATTTGCACGCGGACCAGATCCAGGGTTTTTTCGATATACCGGTGGACAACGTCTATGCTTCGCCGCTGTTGCTCGGCGATGCATGGCGGCAGAATTACGATAACGTATTGGTCGTGTCTCCCGATGTTGGCGGCGTCGTGCGCGCCAGGGCATTGGCCAAGCGTTTGGGCGATATGGATCTGGCCATTATCGACAAACGACGGCCCCGGGCAAACGAGGCCCGGGTGATGAACGTCATCGGGGATGTCGAAGAACGCAGTTGCATTCTCGTGGATGATCTCGTGGATACCGCGGGAACTTTATGCCAGGCGGCCAAGGCGCTGAAAGACCATGGTGCGCTGAAAGTGGTCGCGTATTGCACTCATCCGGTATTGTCCGGGCCGGCGGTCCGAAATATTACGCATTCGGTGCTGGACGAGTTGGTGGTTACGGATACCATTCTGTTGCGCGAGGAAGCGATGGAATGCGCAAAGATTCGTCAACTCAGCGTGGCGGATATGCTCGCCGAGACGATTCGGCGCATTGCCTATCGAGAGTCGGTGAGTTCGCTGTATGTAGATTGATCCCGCGGGATTCAACGTTTCGGCGGGTCTTAATTGGAGGAAGAAATGACTGGTAGTTTTGTTTTTAATGCGGAAAGTCGGTCTCGGACAGGCAGCCGCGCGGCCCGTGCGTTACGCCGTGCAGATAGAATTCCCGGGGTCGTTTACGGCGGCCACGAAGAGCCGGTATATTTTTCGCTGGTCCGGAACGAGGTTGTAAAAAATCTCGAAAATGAGGGCGTGTATTCGCATATATTGACCCTGAATATCGACGGGAAGCCCGAAAACACCGTGCTCAAGGACTTACACAGGCACCCGAGTAAATCGACCATTTTGCACATGGATTTTCAGCGGATCAGCAAGGCCGAAAAAATCCGCGTCCACATTCCGCTTCACTTTATCGGAGAATCCGTGTCGGTCGGGGTCAAGAAGGGCGGGGTGGTGACTCATAATTTCGTCGATGCGGAAGTCAGTTGCCTGCCCGACGATTTACCGGAATTTATCGAAGTCGATCTTTCCCGGGTTGACCTCGGGCAATCGGTTCATTTATCCGATCTAAGAGTCGCGCCCGGTGTCGAATTGTACGCGCTGGCTCACGGCGGAGAGCAGGATTTGGTGGTTGCCTCCGTGCAGTCCGGAAGAATATCCGATTCCGTGGAGCCCGCGGTCGAGGGTGCGGAATCGACCTTGAGCGGAAATCAGTAATTCCATCGGTCATTATACTGAAACCGGTAGAACGCGTATTTGGCTGACTACTTTTTGATTGCGGGCTTGGGGAATCCGTCGGCGTACTATGAAAAGACCCGGCATAATGCCGGGTTTTGGTTTGTTGAAAAGCTTGCATCCAAGGAATCCGTCGAATTTCATCCGGAATCTCGTTTTTCCGGGTTGATCGCTAAATTCGCCTGCGCCGGACGCATCGCGCTGCTCGTGAAACCCCTGACCTTTATGAATCGGACCGGCCAATCCATCGGCGCAGTATCCCGATACTATGACATTCCGCCGGACAATATCCTCGTGGCGCATGATGAATTGGATTTTCCGGCGGGTACCGTGCGCTTGAAAACGGATGGGGGACATGGCGGCCATAATGGTCTTCGCGACGTTATCTCCAACCTCGGGGCAAATAATTTTCTGCGCGTCCGTATCGGAATCGGCCACCCTGGAGACCGGAGTCAGGTGATGGATTATGTGCTTGGAACGCCTTCGGCAGAGGATCGTCAAGCGATCGAGCAGGCAATCGGGAGATCGGCTGAACTGTTGCCGAAAATCGTATCCGGGTGTATCGCGGAAGCGATGAACCGTCTGAATGGCGGCTGATCGTAATGCGTTACTGCCTCTAAACTATATTGTTCAGGTATTTTCAGTAGCGTCGATTGACATTGGATTATAAATCAACGACAATGATCTGCTATCGTGCGGGAGGGGTTCCCGAGCGGCCAAAGGGATCAGACTGTAAATCTGACGGCTCCGCCTTCGGAGGTTCGAATCCTCCCCCCTCCACCAAATCGGGTTGCACGGGAGACGGGTTGGCCGAATCGATTTAACCGCGGGTGTAGTTCAATGGTAGAACCTCAGCCTTCCAAGCTGATGGCGTGGGTTCGATTCCCATCACCCGCTCCATGGCTGCTGGTTGATGCCAACCAACAATGTTGCGCCCATATAGCTCAGTCGGTAGAGCACTTCCTTGGTAAGGAAGAGGTCACCGGTTCAAATCCGGTTATGGGCTCCATCGAATTCGTAGAAAACAGGTTTAACCACAAGAAACCGGGTAGGAAGGGGTAATCCGATGTCCAAAGTAAAATTTGAACGCACCAAGCCGCATGTGAATGTGGGAACGATAGGTCATGTGGACCACGGGAAGACGACGTTGACGGCGGCGTTGACGAAG
>JAKEEL010000113.1 GCA_022616595.1 Methylococcaceae bacterium | reverse complement strand
CTTCGTCAACGCCGCCGTCAACGTCGTCTTCCCGTGGTCCACATGACCTATCGTTCCCACATTCACATGCGGCTTGGTGCGTTCAAATTTTACTTTGGACACTGTTGTTTCCTCTTTCTCTAGTTCACGATGAGCCGGGTCTCAAGAAGCTTTCTTGATAATACCTTCGGCGATCGTCATCGGGGCTTCGTTGTATTTTTCGAAATGCATGCTGTATGTGGCCCGGCCTTGTGTAGCCGAACGCAGATCGGTGGCATAACCGAACATTTCGGCCAAGGGGACTTCACACCGGATCACCCTGCCGCTGGGTGTTTCATCCATGCCCTGCACGATTCCACGGCGGCGATTGATATCGCCGACCACGTCACCCATATAGTCATCCGGGGTCACCACTTCGACCCTCATGATCGGTTCGAGCAATACCGGCTTGGCTTTCCGCGCTCCTTCTTTGAAGCACATCGAACCGGCGATTTTGAAAGCCATTTCGTTCGAATCGACATCATGATAGGAACCATCGAAAATGGTTACCTTCACGTCCACCACCGGAAAGCCCGCAATCACTCCGTTCTCCATCTGCTCGCGCACCCCTTTGTCGACGGCAGGAATATACTCTCTGGGTACTACGCCACCGACTATGCCGTTCACAAACTCATATCCGGCACCCGGCTCCTGCGGTTCGATGCGTAGCCACACGTGGCCGTACTGACCCCGCCCTCCGGTCTGCCTGACAAATTTGCCTTCCTGCTCCACCGGTAATTTAATGGTCTCGCGATAAGCCACCTGCGGCGCACCGACATTGGCTTCCACGCCAAATTCACGTTTCAGCCGGTCGACGATGATCTCGAGGTGAAGCTCGCCCATTCCGGAAATAATCGTCTGACCGGATTCCTGATCCGTATGAACCCTGAACGAAGGGTCTTCCTGGGCCAATTTACCCAGGGCGATACCCATTTTTTCCTGATCGGCCTTGGTCTTGGGTTCCACGGCGACCGAAATGACCGGTTCCGGGAATTCCATACGCTCCAAGGTAATCACGTTGTTAATCGCACAGAGCGTATCGCCGGTCGTGACATCTTTCAGCCCGATTGCGGCGGCAATATCCCCTGCGCGCACTTCTTTGATTTCCTCCCGGTTGTTGGAATGCATCTGAACGATACGTCCGATCCGCTCCTTTCTTCGCTTGACCGGATTGAAAATCGTGTCTCCGGAATGAAGAACCCCGGAATACACCCGAAAAAACGTCAAGGCCCCGACAAAGGGGTCGGTTGCGATCTTAAAAGCCAAAGCCGCGAAAGGCTGCTCATCGGAGGCCTGCCTTTCCGCCACGGATTCTGCCGCGTCATCCAGAACACCCTTGATCGCGGCCACCTCGGTCGGCGACGGCAGATACTCGACCACCGCATCAAGCATCGCCTGCACACCTTTATTCTTGAACGCCGATCCGCATAATGCAGGCACGATTTCGTTCGCGATGGTTCGAGCCCTAAGCCCTTTCTTGATTTCCTCGACGGTCAAATCGCCCTCTTCGAGGTATTTCTCCATGAACTGGTCGTTCGCTTCGGCAGCGGCCTCGACCAACTGCTCCCGATATTGCTGGCTCTGCTCGAGAAGATTCGCAGGTATCTCGCGCTCCTCGAACTTCATCCCGCGGCTCTCCTCGTCCCAATAAACGGCTTTCATCCTGATGAGATCGATCACGCCTCGGAAGTTTTCTTCGGCCCCGATCGGTAGCTGCACGGGCACCGGATTGCTTCCGAGTCGTTCCTTGATCTGGCGAACCACGCGCAGAAAATCGGCACCCGAGCGATCCATTTTGTTGATGAATGCGAGCCTCGGAACATTGTATTTGTTCGCCTGCCGCCAAACCGTTTCCGATTGGGGCTCCACCCCGCCAACCGCGCAAAATACCGCGCAGGCGCTATCCAGAACGCGTAGTGACCGCTCAACCTCGATCGTGAAGTCAACGTGGCCAGGGGTATCGATGATATTGATACGATGCTCCTGAAATTGTTTGTCCATGCCACCCCAGAAACAGGTCGTCGCAGCCGAGGTGATCGTGATCCCGCGTTCCTGTTCCTGCACCATCCAGTCCATCGTTGCCGCGCCGTCGTGCACCTCGCCGAGTTTGTGCGAAATTCCGGTATAAAACAGAATTCTCTCCGTGGTTGTGGTTTTTCCTGCATCGATGTGCGCCATGATGCCGATATTCCGGTACCGATCAATTGGTGTTGCGCGTGCCACTGCTATCTCCTTGTCACTCTGCTCTGCATACCCGGAAGGCTTACCAGCGGTAATGGGCAAAAGCCTTGTTCGCCTCTGCCATCCGCAATGTATCTTCGCGCTTCTTGACCGCCGAACCGCGATTTTCATTCGCGTCCAGAATCTCTCCGGCCAGGCGCAAGGCCATGGTTTTTTCGCTTCGCTTGCGCGCGGCGTCGATCAACCAGCGCATGGCTAGCGTCGTTCTTCTGGATGGCCGAACTTCGACGGGAACCTGATAAGTCGCACCCCCGACGCGGCGGGACTTCACTTCGACTTTCGGCTGTACATTCTCAAGCGCCTTCGCAAAAACATCGAGCGGCGCATTTTGAAGTTTGGACTCGATGTTCCCCAAGGCGCCGTAAACGATCGTTTCCGCAACCGATTTCTTGCCGCTGTTCATCACCATGTTGATAAACTTGGCCAAGGTTTCGTCGCCGAATCTTGGATCCGGATTGATTGCACGCTTTGCAGCAAATCTTCTTCTAGACATACGATTTCATCGTCCCGGTATTTTTAGCTCTTGGGCCTTTTCGCCCCGTATTTCGAACGACCGCGCCGCCGGCTTTCGACACCCGCGGTATCGAGACTCCCGCGCACGATGTGATAACGCACTCCGGGCAGGTCCTTCACGCGCCCGCCACGAATCAGTACGACAGCATGCTCCTGCAGGTTGTGACCTTCGCCGCCGATATAACTCGTGACTTCCGCGCCGTTCGTCAAGCGCACACGCGCCACCTTTCTGAGAGCCGAATTCGGCTTTTTCGGCGTGGTGGTATAAACCCTGGTACAGACACCGCGTTTCTGGGGACAGGCTTCCAGCGCTGGCACGTTGCTTTTCACTTTCTTACTTGTACGCGGCTTCCGAACCAACTGGTTGATCGTGGCCATAAAACTTCACTCCAAACCTGAATGTAATGAGCGGCTAAGCGTGGCGACGTCCCGACCCACCGTTACCTCCACGCCAGAGGTGCAAGAAAATCGCACCATTCATGCCCCTCTGCCAGGAAGCGATTGGACACCCATGATGCGAGCCGACTATAGTAAAATTAGCAACTTCCGCTGTCAAGCGGAAATACTTTAGAAATGATTCTATGCTCCCCTTCGATCGGAACTCAGGTATTCAATGCCTGCTTCAATGCTTCTTCCACCTCGACCGTGTCCACTTCGCTGACCTCTTGGGGTTCTCCTTCGAATTCGACGCGGCGGCGTTTCCGCTCCTTATGATAGGCCAAACCCGTTCCCGCCGGAATCAAGCGCCCAACGATCACATTCTCCTTCAATCCTTGCAAATTATCTTCCACACCGCGTACAGCGGCTTCGGTCAGAACACGGGTCGTTTCCTGGAATGATGCAGCCGAAATGAATGATTCGGTGGCGAGCGAGGCTTTGGTAATCCCCAGCAGGATCGGTTCGATCAAGGCTGGCACCTTGCCATCAAGTTCCAATTTTTCGTTTTCCTCATAGACGCGCGCCCGGTCGACCTGCTCGCCCTTCAGGAACGAACTGTCACCGGGATCGGTAATTTCGACCTTGCGCAACATCTGGCGGATAATGGCCTCGATATGCTTGTCATTGATCTTGACACCCTGCAATCGATAAACATCCTGGATTTCCTTGACCAGATAAGAAGCGAGTTCGCCGACCCCGCGCAGTCTCAAAATGTCATGCGGGGTCAATTCACCTTCGGCGATGGTTTCGCCGCGTTCGACCTGTTCACCTTCGAAAACAGTCACATGACGCCATTTCGGGATCAGAATCTCCGACTGTTCCCCCTCGGTATCCGTAATCACGATTCGTTGCTTTCCCTTGGTCTCCTTTCCGAAGCTGACGGTACCGGTTGACTCGGCAAGGATCGCCGGGTCTTTGGTTTTCCTGGCCTCGAACAAATCAGCCACTCTCGGCAATCCGCCGGTGATGTCGCGGGTCTTGCTGGATTCTTGCGGGATTCTGGCCAGTACGTCACCCACCTCCACGATCGATCCATTCTGAATTCCGACGATCGCGCCCGGCGGCAGGTAGTATTGCGCGGCGATTTCCGTGCCCGCGATACAGATCGGGTCACCGTTCATGTCGGTGAGACGAACCATGGGCCGGAGTTCCTTACCGGCGCTGCCGCGCTGTTTCGGGTCCGTGACGACCATCGAACTGAGGCCGGTCACTTCGTCGGATTGCATACGAACCGTGACGCCTTCGACGAAATCAACCATTTGGACCCTGCCCTCGACTTCCGTGACAACCGGGTGAGTATGGGGGTCCCAGTTTACGATCATCTGCCCGGCGTTCACCTTCGCCCCTTCTTGGGCCGACAGAACCGATCCATACGGAATTTTATAGCGCTCCTTTTCACGCCCGTACTGATCGATGATACTGACTTCACCCGAACGCGATACAGCAACCAGATATCCGTCTTTGTTTCTGACCGTTTTCAGATTGCTCAATTTGACACTGCCCGCGGACTTGACCTCAACATTACTGATCGCCGCGGAGCGTGAGGCCGCACCCCCGATATGAAAGGTCCGCATGGTCAACTGGGTGCCCGGTTCGCCGATCGACTGGGCCGCAATGACCCCGATGGCTTCACCGTCGTTAACCAAATGCCCGCGTCCGAGGTCGCGGCCATAACAGGCAGCACAGACACCGTGCCTCGTTTGGCAGGTGATTACCGATCTTACACGCACGCTGTCGACTCCGTGTTCATCGAGCGCCTTGACCCACCCTTCATCGAGCAGGGTACCGGCTGGAACGACAAAGTCTTTATCCTTGTAGCCGACGATGTCTTCGGCGACCACGCGTCCCAACACACGTTCGGACAGAGCCTCGACCACGTCCCCGCCTTCGATCAACGGGGTCATTAAAACCCCGTCGGAAGTCCCGCAATTTCGTTCGGTAATGACCAAATCCTGGGCGACATCAACCAAGCGGCGGGTCAGGTAACCCGAATTCGCGGTTTTCAGCGCGGTATCGGCCAGACCTTTACGGGCGCCGTGGGTCGATACGAAGTATTGCAAAACGTCCAAGCCTTCCCTGAAATTCGCGGTGATAGGGGTCTCGATAATCGAACCGTCCGGCTTGGCCATCAACCCTCTCATGCCGGCCAACTGCCGAATTTGAGCAGCGGAACCGCGGGCTCCCGAATCGGCCATCATGAAAATCGAGTTGAACGATTTCTGCTTCACCGTCTGGCCATTTTTGTCCCGCACTTCGTCATGCCCCAAGCCTTCCATCATCACCTTGGCCACTTTGTCGTTGGCGTGCGACCAGATATCCACGACCTTGTTATAGCGCTCGCCGTCGGTCACGAGACCCGAAGCATACTGATTTTGAATTTCCTTGACCTCTTCGTCTGCGTCCCGGATGATCGTTGACTTCTGTCCCGGAACCGCCATATCGTCGATCCCGAAGGAGATACCGGACCGGGTCGCGGCGGAAAAGCCCATGTACATCAAGCGGTCGGCAAAAATTACCGTGGCCTTGATGCCGAGTTCACGGTAGCAATTATTGATCAGCTTGGAAATCGCCTTCTTGGTCATATCCTGGTTGATCAGATCGAAGGCAAGTCCTGGCGGTACGATATCCCAGATCAGCGCCCGGCCCACGGTGGTATCCGCGCGGCGGCGGATGGTTTCTTTTTCGCCTCCGGCTTTTATCCTGGTTTCCTCGATTCTGAGTTGAATTTTGGCATGCAGTTCGACCATCCCGTTCTGATAGGCCCGATCCACTTCGGACACATCGGCGAAAACCATTCCCTCGCCCTTGCCATTCACGATTTCCCGGCTCATATAGTACAGACCTAAAACCACGTCCTGAGTCGGATTGATGATCGGTTCGCCATTCGCGGGAGACAGAATGTTGTTCGTGGACATCATCAAGCTGCGTGCTTCAAGCTGCGCCTCGATGGACAGCGGAATATGCACCGCCATCTGGTCCCCATCGAAGTCCGCGTTGAATGCCGTACAGACGAGCGGGTGAAGCTGGATCGCCTTGCCCTCGATCAGCAGAGGTTCGAAGGCCTGGATACCCAAACGGTGCAGGGTCGGCGCCCGATTCAACATGATCGGATGCTCACGGATCACGTCATCGAGAATATCCCAAACCTCGGGCCCCTCGCGTTCAACCATTTTCTTCGCGGCTTTGATGGTGGTCGCGAGCCCCCGAAACTGGAGCTTGCTGAATATGAAGGGCTTGAACAATTCCAGCGCCATCTTCTTCGGCAATCCGCACTGATGCAGTCTGAGCGTCGGTCCCACGACGATGACCGAACGCCCGGAATAATCGACGCGCTTTCCGAGCAGGTTCTGCCGGAAGCGTCCTTGCTTGCCCTTGATCATATCCGCGAGTGATTTCAGCGGCCGTTTGTTGGTTCCGGTGATTGCGCGGCCGCGCCGGCCGTTGTCGAGCAAGGCGTCCACGGATTCCTGCAGCATGCGCTTTTCATTCCGGACGATAATATCCGGCGCATTCAGATCGAGCAGGCGATTCAGACGATTGTTGCGATTGATGACCCGGCGGTACAAATCATTGAGATCCGAGGTCGCGAAGCGTCCGCCGTCGAGCGGAACCAATGGCCGCAATTCGGGAGGCAATACAGGAAGCACCGTCAGGATCATCCATTCGGGACGATTTTTCGAACTCAACAGCGATTCGATCACTTTCAGGCGTTTCGAAAGTTTCTTGATCTTGGTTTCCGAGTTGGTCGATGCGATCTCTTCACGCAATTTGACGACTTCCCCTTTGAGGTCCAGGGATTTCAACAGCTCATAGATCGCTTCGGCGCCCATTTTCGCTTCGAATTCGTCGCCGTATTCTTCGACGGCCTCGAGATATTCCTCGTCGGTCAGCAACTGGCCGACCTCGAGCGGCGTCATGCCCGGGTCGATGACCACGTAAGACTCGAAATACAGAACCCGCTCGATGCCCCGCAAGGTCATATCGAGCAGCAATGCAATCCTGGATGGCAGCGATTTCAAGAACCAGATATGCGCCACCGGACTCGCGAGATCGATGTGCCCCATGCGTTCGCGCCGGACCTTGGTCAGCGTGACTTCGACGCCGCACTTCTCGCAGATCACCCCGCGGTGCTTCAGACGCTTGTATTTGCCGCATAGACATTCGTAGTCGCTGACCGGCCCGAAGATCTTGGCGCAAAACAGACCGTCTCGCTCGGGTTTGAAAGTCCGATAGTTGATAGTTTCCGGTTTCTTGACCTCGCCGTAGGACCAGGACCGGATCATATCGGGCGATGCCAGCCCGATCCGAATTTTGTCGAACTCTTCTACCTGACCCTGACGCTTTAAGTATTTCAATAGATCTTTCAAAGGCTTATCTCCTAATCAACCGTGCAGAGCTTAAGTCAAACCAAGCCATTCCAGAAACAATGCCGGGCGGATTCATCCCGAATTTCTATTCCTGGTCCAACTCGATATTAATGCCCAGCGATCGAATTTCTTTGATCAATACGTTGAAGGACTCCGGCATACCGGCTTCCATTCGGTGATCACCGTCAACGATATTTTTGTACATTTTGGTCCGTCCGTTGACGTCATCGGATTTCACGGTCAACATCTCCTGCAAGGTGTAGGCCGCGCCGTAGGCCTCGAGCGCCCATACTTCCATTTCTCCGAAACGCTGTCCGCCGAATTGCGCCTTACCGCCGAGCGGCTGCTGAGTCACCAGGCTGTAAGGTCCGGTCGAGCGAGCATGCATTTTGTCATCGACGAGATGATTCAATTTCAACATGTACATGTATCCGACGGTGACCTTGCGCGAAAACGGCTCGCCGGTCCGGCCATCGTACAAAGTGGTCTGCCCCGACTCGGGCAGACCCGCCAACCGCAACATGCTTCGAATTTCATCTTCGGTCGCTCCGTCGAATACCGGCGTCGCCATGGGTACTCCATCTTTCAAATTGAACACGAGTTCGATGATTTCGTCATCGCTCAACGAATCGAGATTCTCTGTCTGACCGCTGGTGTTATAGATTTTGGAGAGATATTTGCGGTATGCCCGGACCGAAGCTTGCGCCTCCATCATCTGACCGATTTTCAGGCCAAGTCCTTTCGCGGCCCATCCCAGATGGGTCTCCAATACCTGCCCGACGTTCATTCGGGAAGGGACCCCGAGCGGATTGAGTACGATATCGACCGGAGTTCCATCCTCCAGATAAGGCATGTCCTCGACCGGAACAATTTGCGAGATGACACCCTTGTTGCCGTGCCTTCCGGCCATCTTATCGCCGGGTTGAATGCGTCTTTTGACGGCCAGATACACCTTGACCATCTTCAATACACCGGGCGCCAGATCATCACCCATCATGATCTTGTTTCTTTTTTCCTCGAAGCGAGCGTCGAATTCCTCCCGTTGTTGCGCAAACTTTTCCGTCATGGCTTCGAGCTGCAAATTGACATCTTCCTGTTCGACCCGTATTTTCAACCAATCCGGCCTGGACATGTTTTCGAGCGTTTCACGGTTGATTGTGGTTCCCTTTTTGATTCCGCCGGATGTCTGGGCCGTGATCGAACCGAGCAGCATTTTTTCGACCCGGACATACAATTCGGCTTCCACGATGCGCCGTTGATCGTCGAAATCCTTCTTTGCCCGTTCGATTTCCATGCGTTCGATTTCCAGCGCGCGTTGGTCTTTCTGAACCCCGTCCCGCGTAAAGACCTGCACATCGATCACCGTCCCATCCATTCCGGATGGAACTCTCAATGAAGTATCCTTGACATCGGATGCCTTTTCGCCGAAGATCGCTCGCAGCAACTTCTCCTCGGGGGTCAGCTGGGTTTCACCCTTCGGGGTAACTTTACCGACCAGAATATCGCCCGCCTTGACTTCCGCACCGATATAAACGATACCTGATTCATCGAGTTTTGACAGCGCCTCCTCGCCGACGTTCGGAATATCGGCGCTGATTTCTTCCGGTCCCAACTTGGTATCCCGGGCCACGCAGGTTTTCTCTTCGATATGAATCGTGGTGAAACGATCGTCTTCCACCACCTGTTGGGAAATCAGGATGGAATCCTCGAAGTTGTAGCCATTCCAAGGCATGAAGGCTACAAAAAGATTTTGACCGAGTGCGAGTTCGCCCATATCGGTCGATGGCCCATCCGCCAAGATGTCCCCTTTACCGACCAAGTCGCCTGCCTTCGCCAAGGGTCTCTGATTGATGCAGGTGTTCTGATTCGAGCGGGTATATTTGGTCAGATTGTATATATCGACGCCCGGTTCGCCGGCCTCGGTTTCCGCGTCATTGACCCTGACCACGACGCGTCCCGCATCGACCAGTTCCACCGAACCTCCGCGACTCGCTACGACAGTCACCCCGGAATCCTTGGCGACGGTGGCTTCCATGCCGGTTCCCACCAAGGGTTTTTCCGCTCGCAAGGTCGGCACCGCCTGTCTCTGCATGTTCGATCCCATCAGCGCGCGGTTTGCGTCATCGTGCTCGAGAAAGGGGATCATCGATGCCGCGACCGAAACGATTTGCCGCGACGACACATCCATGTATTGAACCGATTCGGAAGAAGCCAGGGTGAATTCGTCGTTATATCGGCAGGAAACAAATTCGTCGAGCAGCCTGCCGTTTTCGTCTACCTTCGCGCTGGCTTGGGCAATCACGAATTGGCCTTCTTCGATGGCCGAAAGATAATCGATCTGGTCGTTGACCACGCCATCGACAACGCGACGATATGGAGTCTCGAGAAAGCCGTAATCGTTGCTCCGCGCATAGACAGCCAACGAATTGATCAAGCCGATATTCGGTCCTTCCGGGGTTTCGATCGGGCATACGCGGCCATAATGGGTGGTATGCACGTCGCGCACTTCAAACCCGGCCCTTTCGCGTGCGAGGCCACCGGGACCCAATGCGGAAACCCTCCTCTTATGGGTCACCTCGGAAAGCGGATTGTTCTGGTCCATGAATTGGGACAGTTGGCTCGACCCGAAAAATTCCTTGATAGCCGCGGAAACGGGTTTGGCATTGATGATTTCCTGGGGCATCAATCCCTCCGAATCGGCCAGAGTCAAGCGCTCCTTGACCGCGCGTTCAACCCGTACCAAGCCGACCCGAAACTGATTTTCGACCATTTCCCCGACCGAGCGGACCCGCCGGTTGCCAAGATGGTCGATATCGTCGACGCCACCGTTTCCATTTCGGATATTGATCAGTTCCTTGAGCACCGCGATGATATCCTCTTCGTTCAAAATTCCATCGCCGTAAATCTCCTCCCTGCCGAGCCGCCGATTGAATTTCATCCTGCCGACCGCGGACAAATCGTAACGCTCCGGGCTGAAGAAGAGATTCTGAAAAAGATTTTCCGCGGACTCCCGGGTTGGCGGTTCACCCGGGCGCATCATCCGGTATATCTCCACAAGCGCTTCGAGTTGCGTAGTGGTCGTATCGATGCGAAGGGAATTCGAGATGTACGGTCCGCGATCCAGATCGTTGACAAAAAGGCTATCCAATTCGCGGATTCCGGCATCGATAATCCGGTTCAGAAGTTCATCGCTAATTTCATCGTTCGCGTTCCCGATGACTTCCCCCGACTCCTGATCGATGAGATTGTTCGCCAGGATTTTTGCGTGCAGATATTCGCGGGGCACCTCGAGCCTTTTCAATCCGGCTTTTTCGATTTGCTTGATATGTTTGGTTGTGATGCGGCGAGCTTCTTCGACGATCACCTCACCTTCGGCCTTGATGTCGAAACTGGCCAGTTCACCGCGCAGACGTTCCGGAACCAGGGTCAGAAAAATTTTGTCGCCTTCAAAGGTGAAGCGGTTCTTTTCAAAGAAAAGATCGAGAATTTTTTCGTTGTCGTAACCCAGAGCCCTTAAGAGGACCGTCGCGGGAATTTTTCGCCTTCGATCGATGCGAACAAACACCGCATCTTTATGATCGAATTCGAAGTCGAGCCAGGAGCCTCGGTATGGAATCACTCTTGCGCTGAATAGGAGCTTCCCCGAAGAATGGGTCTTGCCCTTGTCATGATCGAAAAAGACACCCGGAGACCTGTGCAACTGCGATACGATCACCCGTTCCGTGCCGTTGATCACGAATGTTCCATTATCGGTCATGAGCGGCAGCTCTCCCATATAAACTTCCTGTTCCCGGATATCCTTGACCGTCTTGCTGGAACCCGGGGCATCCTTGTCGTAGATCACCAACCGAACCAGAACCCTGAGCGGCGCGGCATAGGTGGCGCCACGCTGCTGACATTCCCGCACATCGAAGGTAGGCTTGCCCAACCGGTACTTCACATATTCCAGAACCGCATACCCGGAATGACTCTCGATCGGAAAGACGGACTTGAACGCGGCGTGGAGACCGGAATCCGAAGCGGCGGAAGCATTTTCGCCCATTTGCAAAAAGCGAGCATAGGAATCGATCTGAGTCGCCAGCAAATAAGGGACATCCAATACATCCGGACGTTTTCCAAAACTTTTGCGAATACGTTTTTTCCCGGTAAAAGAATAGGCCATATTTAAGATTCCTTACATCGATTGGGTATGGATTTGCTGTGGATAAACAGCGCAGAAACGGCAAAAGGCCGGGGACTCCTGGTCACCAGCCGATTGCCCTGGAATCGCCTGTTGATTCGCAAATAAGATCAAGCTATTTAATTTCGACAGACGCGCCGCTTTCCTCCAATTGCTTCTTGATGTCTTCCGCTTCGCTTTTGCTGATACCTTCCTTGATCGGGGTAGGCGCTCCTTCGACCGCCGCCTTGGCTTCTTTCAGGCCCAAACCGGTGATCGCGCGCACGACTTTGATCACGGACACCTTATTGGCGCCGAAGCCGGTCATGATGACATCGAATTCGGTCTGCTCGGCCGCCGCCGGCGCATCGGCCGCGGCTACCGGAGCAACCGCGACCGCCGCGGCCGCGGAAACGCCGAATTTCTTTTCCATCGCGGAGATTAGATCTACGACCTCCATGACGGTCATGTTGGAAATTGCGTCCAAAATTTCTTCTTGTGATACTGCCATTGAAAATTCTCCTGATTCTTAAAAACTATTGATCGATCGTTTGCGCGAATGATTCAAGCCGCTTGCTTTTGGTCTTTGATCGCGGCAATCGTGCGGACCAGTTTTGCATGAGGTTCAGCCAAAGTTCTGACGAACTTTTCTATCGGGGCTTTCATCACCGCCATCAGCATGCTCACGGCCTGCTCATAGGTCGGTAGTTTGGACAGCCGCTCCAGGTCGGAAGGCCCGTACAATACTCCTCCGATGGCCACGAGCTTGGGTTCCAGTTTTTTGTTTTCCTTTGAAAAATCAAAAATCACCCTGGCCGCGGCACCGGGATCTTCCATCGAAAACGCAAGCATCAATGGCCCTTTCAGCGCATCCCGCATGCAGGAAAAGTCGGTTCCCTCCACAGCCCTGCGGGTCAAGGAGTTTTTTACCACGCGCAGATATACACCCGACTCCCGGGCGGTTTTTCGAAGGCCTGTGATTTCACCGACCGATAATCCGCGATATTCCACCGCGACAGCGGAATGGGCTTTAGCGGCCACTTCGGAAACCTCCGCGACGATCGCTTTCTTGTCGTCGAGTCTTAACGCCACTTCGTTACCTCCAAATGATTACCCGAACAGCCGAAACCGCCTCGGGGCCAAACAACCAGCACCTTCGAAAATTCGATCGATGCCTCTTGAACGGCTTCTTCAACCAGCAGCGCCAGCCTGTATCCGCCGTCTGCGCAGGCATGAATTAAGCGATATGCGCCTGCGGTCTTTGACGGCTGCCGGTTCCCCGACAACCCAAAGTCCATTGGAGGCCCTCGTCAATCAAAAGCCCCACATCAACATTACGACCGTTTACCGATTACACGGCAAGACTGGTCTGATCGATTGTCAATCCAGGTCCCATCGTCGATGAGACGGTCACCTTGCGCATATAAACTCCTTTCGCCGCGCTTGGCTTGGCCTTTTTCAGGTCCGCCAGCAAGGTTTCCAGATTTTCCTTGAGCGCACCCGCCTCGAAGCCAGTTTTTCCAATCGTACAATGGATTATCCCGCCTTTATCATTTCGGTACCGGACCTGTCCGGCCTTCGCATTTTTGACCGCAGTACCGACGTCGGCCGCCACGGTGCCCACTTTCGGATTCGGCATCAAGCCCCTCGGCCCGAGGATTTGGCCTAATTGCCCCACGACGCGCATCGCATCCGGGGAGGCGATAACCACGTCGAAATTCAGCTCACCCTTCTTGACCGTTTCGGCGAGATCTTCCATACCCACGATATCCGCACCGGCCGCGCGTGCGGCGTCGGCGTTCGCGCCCTGCGTGAAGACCGCCACCCGTACCGATTTTCCGGTTCCATTCGGCAGGACAGTGGAACCTCGGACGTTCTGGTCCGATTTTCTGGGATCGATTCCGAGCTTTACTGCAACATCAATGGATTCTGCAAATTTGACCTTGGACAGTTCTTTCAATAACAAAAAAGCCTCGTCCGCCTGATATTCCTTTGCTTTATCGACTTTTTTACGGTAATCCGCTTTTCTTTTGCTGGCTTTGGCCATTACACTCCCTCCACATTCAAGCCCATGCTCCGCGCACTGCCCGCGATCGTGCGGACTGCGGCTTCCAGTCCGGCCGCAGTCAGATCGGGCTGTTTGATCACTGCGATTTCCTCGAGCTGGGCGCGATTCACCGTTCCAACCTTGACTGTGTTGGGCGTTCCGCTGCCTTTGGCAAGGCCGGCGGCCTTCATCAGCAGTACCGCGGCGGGCGGGGTCTTGGTCACGAACGTGAAGCTGCGGTCCGAATACACGGTGATCACGACAGGAATGGGCAAACCTTTTTCAATATCCTGGGTTCTCGCGTTGAAGGTCTTGCAAAATTCCATGATATTAACCCCGTGCTGGCCAAGCGCGGGACCGACCGGAGGACTTGGGTTCGCTTCCCCCGCTTTGACTTGGAGCTTGACATAAGCTTCTATTTTTTTCGCCATGGAATTCTCCTGATCGGGTACGAACGCCGCAAGGCTCCCCGGTTAAATTTTGTGCTTTGAGCTAACTCGATCGTCGAGACTTCACCACAAAGCAATTTCAAATCCGCTGCGCCAAAAGCGCGTCTCTCAACTTTTCTCGACCTGTCCGAAACTCAACTCGACCGGGGTCGAGCGGCCAAAGATCAATACCGAAACGCTGAGCCGGCTCTTCTCGTAATTCACCTCTTCGACGACACCGTTAAAATCCTTGAAAGGACCGTCGACGACCCGGACGACCTCTCCGGGCTCGAAAAGAACCTTCGGTTTCGGCTTATTGACCCCTTCCTCCACCCGGCTGAGTATGGCTTCCGCCTCTTTGTCCGAGATCGGCGCGGGCTTGTCCGAAGTCCCTCCGATAAACCCGAGCACTTTCGGAACGTCCCGCACCAAATGCCAGGTTTCATCGGTCAATTCCATCTGCACCAGCACATACCCCGGAAAGAACTTCCGGTCGCTCTTGCGTTGCTGGCCCATTCGCATCTCAACGACCGCCTCGGTCGGAACCAGGATTTTGCCGAACAGATGACCCAGTCCTTCGCGCTGAATCCGTTCTTCGAGAGAACGTTTAACCTGATTCTCGTAGTTCGAGTATGCGTGGACGACATACCACCTCATCCCCATGTCACCCTCCCTGGCCGGTCAGCATTTGTACTCCCCAGAAAAGAAACATGTCGAGCAACCACAGTACCAGACCCACGACGAACACCATGACAAACACGATAAAGGTGGTTTGCGTGGTCTCCTGCCGCGACGGCCAGATCACCTTCCTGACCTCGATCCGAGATTCCTTCATGAAAGCCCAGAGCCTCCTGCCCGAGTCGGTCGTAAGCACCAGGAATGCGGCAACGACGACCACTGCGACCAGAGCCAGTACACGATACAACAACGACCAATCCGCGAAATAATAGAACCCGAAAATCCCGGCGAGCATCAGCGTGAGGGCCGAAAGCTGCCTGACCACATCAAAGACCGGTGTAGTAGTTTCGGATTGTACTGTCATGAGTTTTCTCGAGTTCAATTGAACCAATCCACGGCTTGCCTGGCTGCATCAAAGACCGCGTCGCGAATGGCAGGCCAGGAGGGAATCGAACCCCCAACCTGCGGTTTTGGAGACCGCTGCTCTGCCAATTGAGCTACTGACCTGTTGTCCCGACGATCAATCTCGAATGCAGGATTCGGCCTATTCGATAACCTTGGAGACGACGCCCGCGCCCACGGTGCGCCCGCCTTCACGAACCGCAAACCGCAAACCGTCTTCCATCGCAATCGGCGATATCAGTTTCACGGCCACCGTGACATT
>JAKEEL010000112.1 GCA_022616595.1 Methylococcaceae bacterium | reverse complement strand
ACGATTTATTTCCTGGTGCAGTTGCAACAATCCCACGTCAATTACGAAAAACCGATGATGATCACACTGAGCGCCATGCTAATCCTGACGTCAATCGTGGTTTTCATGAGAAATCGATTGCTTTCCTACCTCCATCGTTCATTGTCGAGAAAACAATCCACGCTGACCTTCTTGGTTGGTCATCGCAGTTCCATCACGGTGCTTTCCGGGGTGCTTCTGGGGATTGTGGTCTCCCTGTCCTCGGTGGGCGCGGGCGCGATCGGATCGGCTATTCTGTTCCTCTTGTATCCGTGGAAGCCCGCGATTTCCATTGTGGGAACCGATCTTGCCCACGCCGTCCTGCTGACCACGGTGGCGGGACTGGGTCACCTGCACATCGGTACGGTGAATCTGGCATTGCTTGGCGGACTCCTGGTTGGAGGGCTACCCTCTATTTACCTCGGAAGCTTAATCGGTAAAAATATGCCAGATAAGATTCTGCGCCCGCTGATCGGAGCAATATTGCTGGGTCTTGGAGTAACCTTGTTGTATAAATAAGACCGGGATCTTGAGCATCCGGCAATGTCTGCGCCAACCCTGTGAAATCATTCCTGAATTCACCGTGGCGCTGTCATTATACAAAGTGCCGATGAAGTTGATAAATAACGTGTAATCAAAACTGGGAAAGCTGATATGACCTTTGTTGTCACCGAAAATTGTATCAAATGCAAATATACTGACTGCGTCGACGTATGCCCCGTCGACTGCTTTCATGAAGGCCCGAATTTTCTGGTCATAGACCCTGACGAATGTATCGACTGCACACTTTGCGAACCGGAATGTCCCGCGGAAGCAATCCATGCCGAAGACGAACTTCCCGAAGGCCAGGAGCAATTTCTCGAACTGAATAAGGAGCTTAGCAAGATATGGCCGACGATTACGGAAGTCAAAGGCGGCTTGGATGATGCCGACGAATGGAACGGCAAGAAAGACAAACTCAAGTTTTTGCAGCGCTAGACAAAAGAAAGCCGGGGAGTCCCCGGCTTTGATTTACGATATTCAGTGATTGGATCCGATTCGGCCCGTGGCCACGACCGTCTAATCTTCCTGTATCGATTCCTTACTCGGCCTGTCGACGAGCTCGACATAAGCCATGATCGCAGCGTCGCCGGTTCGGTGACCACATTTCAGTATACGAAGATATCCTCCGGGACGTTCCTTATACCTCGGACCCAATTCATTGAACAACTTGGTGACCGTCGCACGATCCCGCAATCTCGCGAACGCGATCCGGCGTTTGGCGACCGAATCCACTTTGGCCAAGGTAATGAAGGGTTCCGCGAAACCTCTCAGCTCCTTTGCTTTCGGAAGTGTCGTTTTGATCAATTCATGCTTGAACAATGAAACCGCCATGTTCTTGAAATCGGCCTTGCGATGGCTGCCGTTCCGATTTAACTGTCTGCCTGATTTTCGATGACGCATTGTTATGAATGGCTTTATGCAATAAATAGTGTCAATGGTTATCCGCTGACTTGTTTGGATTCCGCCAGATTGTCCGGAGGCCAGTTCTCCAGCCTCATTCCGAGCGACAGACCCTTGGATGCGAGGACATCTTTGATCTCCGTCAACGACTTGCGCCCGAGATTCGGCGTTTTAAGCAATTCAACCTCGGTCCTCTGAATCAAATCTCCGATGTAAAAAATATTCTCGGCCTTGAGACAATTCGCGGAACGGACCGTCAGCTCGAGGTCGTCCACAGGACGCAGCAAAACCGGATCGAAATCGGGTTTCTTTGCATGATCCTCCGTGGCGGGCGCGGATCCTTCCAGTTGCACAAAGACCGTAAGGTGTTCATGAAGAATCCCGGCGGCTTTCCGCACCGATTCCTCCGGGTCCACCGTGCCGTTCGTTTCCAGCAATATAATCAATCGATCCAAGTCGGTACTTTGTTCGACCCGGGCGCTCTCGACGTTGTACGATACTTTCCGGATCGGATTAAAACTCGCGTCGACATGAAGCACCCCGATCGGTTGATCCTCGCCATGATCTTTTCTCGTGCTACTCGGCTGGTAACCCCTTCCTTTCTCCAGCTTGATGGACATCCTGAGTTCACCGGACTGAGTCAGGTGCGCGATCACCATTTCCGGATTGATCACCTCGACATCGTGCGTTAACACGATGTCCGCGGCCGTCACGATCCCCGGCCCCTTCTTATAAAGAGAAAGCACCGCCTCGTCATTTGCGTGCAGCCTGACGGCCAGATTCTTGAGATTCAAAAGGATGTCAATGACGTCTTCCTGTACGCCTTCGATCGTCGTGTATTCGTGCAGCACTCCTTCGATTTGAACCTCGGTGACCGCACATCCCGGAATCGCGGAAAGCAGGACTCGTCTAAGCGCATTTCCCAAGGTATGGCCGAACCCGCGTTCCATCGGCTCGATCACGATCTTCGCTTGATTATTCGAAATCGTTTGCACGTCCACGACGCGCGGCTTCAATAGATTCGTAGATAGGCTTTGCATCTATTTCCCTTGTGAGTTCGAAAATAAATTATTTCGAGTACAGCTCGACAACCAATTGCTCATTGATCTCGCTTCCCAGATCCGCCCGGTCGGGCAGTACTTTGAATATGCCTTTCTTCTCCTTGGAATTGACTTCCACCCATTCAGGCCATCCATATTGCTCGGCGATCGTGAGTGCATCGATGATCCTGCCTTGATTCCTGGCTTTCTCCCGGACCGCAACTTCGTCACCGGGGCTAACCTGAAAAGATGGGACGTTCGTCACTCTACCGTTTACCAGGATTGCTTTATGACTCACCAGCTGACGCGCTTCCGCGCGCGTGGACGCCATGCCCATTCGATAAACGATGTTATCGAGTCGCGATTCCAGCAAGTTCAATAGATTTCCGCCCGTCGAACCTTTTTGCTTCGCGGCGGTTTTATAATAATTTCTGAATTGCTTTTCGAAAATCCCGTAAATACGGCGTAAACGTTGCTTGGCCCGCAGCTGCAGCGCATAGTCCGAATGTCGGGCGCGCCGCTGGCCGTGCTGGCCGGGGGGTTGATCGAGCTTGCATTTCGAGTCCAGCGATTTTCCACGGCTCTTTAGAAAAAGATCGGTGCCTTCCCGTCTGCTGAGTTTGCATTTCGGGCCTAGATAACGTGCCATTTCAGCTATGCTCCACTGTTAAACCCGCCGCCGTTTCGGAGGGCGGCATCCGTTATGAGGAATCGGTGTCGAATCGGTAATATTGGTAATCTTGAAACCGAGACCATTCAATGAGCGCACGGCGGATTCGCGTCCCGGACCCGGGCCTTTGACGTAAACGTCCAGATTCTTCATACCATATTCCTGCGCGGCCCTGCCGGCCTTTTCCGCGGCGACCTGAGCCGCGAAAGGGGTACTCTTACGGGAACCTCTGAAACCCGAACCACCCGCGGTCGCCCAAGATAAGGTGTTACCCTTTCGGTCGGTAATCGTGACGATTGTATTATTAAAAGACGCATGGATGTGCGCGATACCATCCGAAACGTCCTTTTTGATTCGTTTTCGGGTGCGATTGCTGGTTGCCATGTTAAGTTTACCTGTGAGCCCTGATTATTTTCGGATCGGCCGTCTCGGCCCCTTTCTGGTCCGCGCGTTGGTTCGGGTTCTCTGTCCCCGCACCGGCAGCCCGCGCCGGTGCCGGATTCCCCGAAAACAACCGAGATCCATCAAGCGCTTGATATTCATGGAAACCTCTCTTCTAAGGTCACCTTCGAGCGTATGCTTCTCAAGAATATGGCGCAATGAATCGATTTGATCTTCGGTCAAATCCTTGATTTTTTTGTGCGGCGCGATCCCTGTTTCTTCGCAAACCTTCCTCGCTCTGCTTTTACCAACCCCGTAAATCGCTTGGAGCGCGATCACGGCATGTTTATGCTCAGGTATATTTATTCCGGCAATTCGAGCCATTCGGCAGTTCCTCGATGTAGTTATTCCAGCTGATCACAGATAAACTTGTAACAGTATCAATGTCCGTTCAATCGGACAAGACTCGCTATCCCTGACGCTGTTTGTGACGACTGTCTTTACAGATCACCCGAATCACCCCTTTCCGTTTGATGATCTTACAATGCTGGCATATTTTTTTAACTGAAGCCCGTACTTTCATGTTATGACCTATTCAAACTTAGCGGACCACACCAGCCCGGGTTCCCTTGCCTTTCAAGTTGGCCTTTTTCATTAAGCCTTCGTATTGATGCGACATCAGGTGCGATTGGACCTGTGCCATGAAGTCCATGACTACGACGACTATGATCAATAGTGAAGTCCCTCCAAAATAGAAGGGTACATTCCAGTAAAGAATCAGGAATTCGGGCAATAAACAGACCACCGTTATATAGACCGCTCCGACCAGCGTCAATCGCGTCATCACGCTGTCGATGTAATCCATTGTCTGCATTCCCGGACGGATGCCAGGAATGAAGGCACCGGATTTCTTCAGGTTTTCCGCGGTATCTTTTGCGTTAAAAACCAAGGCCGTATAAAAAAAGCAGAAAAATATGATCGCCGCGGCATAACACAGCACGTACACGGGCTGCCCGGGCGACAGCGTGGTCGCAATGTCCTGAAGCCAGCGAAAACCCTCGGCGTTCCCGAACCATCCGGCGATTGTCGCCGGAAACAATATGATGCTGGACGCGAATATAGGCGGAATCACGCCGGCCATGTTCAATTTGAGCGGAAGAAAACTGGTCTGCGCGGCATACATTTTCCGGCCTTGCTGGCGCTTTGGATAGTTGATCAAGAGCCGCCGTTGGCCGCGCTCGATGAATACCACAAAAGCGGTCACTGCAATCGTAATAAAGAAAAGCGCGACAATTACGATTCCATTCATTTCACCGGTCCGGGCAAGCTCGAGCGTACCGCCGATCGCAGACGGAAGACCCGCTATGATTCCGGCAAAAATAATCATCGAAATACCGTTGCCAACCCCGCGTTCCGTTACCTGTTCCCCCAACCACATCAGGAAAATAGTTCCGCAAACCAGCGAAATCGTAGTGATCGCGACGAAATGGAATCCGGGATTGATCACAACGGAGAGGCCTCCCGCGGTTTGACTTTGCAGCGCGATACTGACCCCGATCGCCTGGAAGGTCGCGAGCAGAACCGTTCCATAGCGCGTGTACTGGGTAATCTTTCGCCGCCCGGATTCACCTTCTTTTTTAATCTGTTCCAGACTCGGAACGACCACGGTCATCAACTGCATGATAATCGAAGCCGAAATGTAGGGCATGATACCAAGCGCAAACAAGCTGAGCCGCTTCAAAGCCCCTCCGGAAAACATATTGAACATGTCTAGAATCGACCCGCCCTGCTGCTCGAACATCAGATCCAATGCTTTCGGGTCGATTCCGGGAACCGGTATGTGGGCTCCCACGCGAAACACGAAGAGCGCCCCCAACAGAAAAAATAATCGGTTCCTGAGCTCGGTCAGCTTCCCGAAGCGGCCGGGCATCATTGGATTCGGAGTGTTCACTTAGTCCTCTACCTTTCCGCCCCGAGCTTCGATTGCGGACCGCGCCCCTTTGGTAACCGCGAGTCCCCTGACCGTCACCGCTTTATCGATGGCTCCGGAATCAATAATTTTTGCTTTTCTGGTAAACGCCGGGACTAAATTGGCTGATTTAAGCGTATTGAGATCGATCTCCGCCGCTTCGAGTCCAGCTAGTTCATGTAAGCGCACCTGGGCCGTGAATTTCTTTTTTCTTGAAGTGAATCCGACCTTCGGCAACCGGCGCTGAAGCGGCATCTGTCCGCCTTCGAAACCAACTTTATGGAAGCCGCCGGCACGCGATCTTTGGCCTTTATGCCCCCGCCCGCAAGTCTTTCCGAGCGTCGAGCCGATACCTCGGCCCACCCGCTTTGCCTTTTTTCGACTGCCCGCGGCCGGCGATAGTGTGTTTAGATACATTTCAGGCTTCCTCGATACTGAGCATGTACGATACCTTGTTGATCATTCCTCGATTACACGGCGTATCGGCGATTTGGACGGTCTGATGCATGCGCTTCAAGCCGAGACCCCGGAGACACTCCTTATGGGTCTTCAATCGTCCGTTTTTGCTGCGTACCAAAGTTACCTTCAACTGTTTTTCCACCATTTCAGCCACCGATAATTTCTTCAACGGTTTTTCCGCGTTTTGCGGCGACGCGTTTCGCGTCGGTCATTCCGGCCAGCGCTTCGATTGTCGCCCGAACCACGTTGATCGGGTTGGTGGTGCCCACGCATTTCGCAAGCACATTATGCACGCCTACAACCTCGAACACCGCGCGCATCGCGCCGCCCGCGATGATTCCGGTACCTTCCGACGCCGGCTGCATGAAGACCTTCGCCGCACCGGTCGAGGACATGATCGGATAATGCAGCGTGTCACCGTTGAGACTGACCGAACGCATATTCCGGCGAGCTTGTTCCATCGATTTTTGGATCGCGATCGGAACCTCTCTCGCCTTGCTCAGACCATATCCGACTTTACCCTGCCCATCACCAACCACGGTCAGGGCTGTAAAGCCGAATTGCCGGCCACCCTTCACAACCTTCGCGACACGGCGGACCGACACGAGTTTTTCCTGAAGCCCGCTTTCTGCAGCGGTTTGCAATGAGCCGTTAGCCATCGAATTTCACCTTTAAAATTTCAAGCCGACTTCTCTGGCGGCTTCGGCGAGCGCTTTGACCCGGCCATGATATTTATAACCACTGCGATCGAAAGCCACTACCAGGATACCGGATTCGAGGGCTTTTTCCGCAAGCGCTTTTCCAACGGCTTGCGCTGCGGAAATGTTACCGGTATTACCGACCGCATCTCGGATGCTTGCTTGAACGGTGGATGCGCTGACCAAAGTTCTCGATCCGTCCTCGTTGTTGATCTGTGCATAAATATGCCTCGGAGTTCGATGAACCGTCAGGCGTTTGGTTTCCGACTTTCTGATTCTGGCGCGCGTTTTTGCGGCCCGCCGCAGACGATTTTCGTTCTTGCCCATCAAATTCGTACCTTATTTTTTCTTAGCTTCTTTTCGGAGAACAGTTTCGTTGCTATAGCGCACACCTTTGCCCTTATAGGGCTCCGGGGGCCGGAATCCGCGTATGTCCGCCGCAACCTGACCGACTCTTTGCTTATTGATGCCTGAAACGACGATCTCTGTCTGACTCGGTGTCTCTATCGAAATCCCTTCCGGAATTATATATTCGACCGGGTGAGAAAAGCCGAGGCTCAAATTCAGTGCGCCCTCTTTGACCTGGGCACGATACCCGACACCCACCAGGTTCAATTTCTTGACGTATCCGTTTGAAACCCCGACCACCATGTTATTGACCAGCGAACGGGTGGTGCCGGCCATGGCTTGCGCCTGCTTCGCGCCGCCATTGGCGGACACACGGATTTCGTTGCTCTCGACCGCCAGCGAAACCAAGCTGTTCAATGCGATCCTGAGTTCGCCCTTGCGGCCTTTCACGATCAAAGTGCCCCCATCAAGCTTTGCATCGACACCCGAGGGAAGTGGAATCGGATTATTTGCAATTCTGGACATCTATTTAAAACCCATCCTCGTCAAGATACCGTACAAAGGACTTCGCCGCCAAGACCGTGAGCTTTTGCGGTCCGGCCCGTCATGACGCCTTTCGACGTGGAAACTATGGATATTCCGAGCCCGCCGAGGACGCTCGGCAATTTCTCCTGTGAACGATAAATTCTCAAGCCGGGACGACTGACCCGCTTGATTTCATCGATCACGGGCAACCCCTGGTAATATTTCAGCGTGACGACCAGTTTTTCGATCTGCCCCTCCGATTCCAGCGCATAATTTTGAATATAGCCTTCCTCCTTCAAGACCGCCGCGATTGCTTTCTTCAATTTCGAGGAAAACATCGACACTTCCATTTTTCCCGCGTTTTGACCATTTCGGATGCGCGTCAGCATATCCGCGACCGGATCTGTCATGCTCATGTTGTTCTCCGGTTATTCATTGTTTGTGTTAGCATCTCGAATACCCTACCAACTTGCCTTGACGATTCCGGGAACATAACCCTGCATGGAGGCTTCTCGGAGTTTGTTCCGACCCAAACCGAATTTTCGATAAACGCCGTGAGGACGACCGGTGAGGCTGCACCGATTGCGTTTACGAACCGGACTCGAATCCCTGGGCAACATCTGCAATCGGGTCCGGGCCTCGGCTTTTTCCTCGTAGGACGCGTTCACGTCTTTGATAACTTTTTTCAAGGTCATGCGCTTTTGTGCGTATTTTTTCGCACTGCGTTCACGCCTTTTTTCCCGCGCGATCATCGATTTCTTTGCCATCCGAAAGTCCCGGTTGCTTATGATTTGAAGGGAAACCTGAAAAGCTCGAGAAGCGCACGCGCCTCCGCGTCATTCTTCGCCGATGTGGTAATGGTAATATCCATCCCGCGAAGAGCGTCGATTTTGTCGTAGTCGATTTCCGGAAAGATGATTTGTTCGCGAACACCGATCGAATAGCTACCGCGCCCGTCGAATGACTTTGGGTTCAAGCCCCGGAAATCCCGGATGCGCGGTATCGCGATATTGACCAAGCGATCCAGAAATTCATACATCCGCTCGCGCCGCAGGGTCACTTTGCAGCCGATCGGCATGCCATCACGAATTTTGAAGCTCGCGATCGATTTCCGAGCGAATGTGATGACCGGCTTCTGGCCCGAAATTTTGCTCATGTCGTCAACTGCCGACTGCAGTACTTTTTTGTCCGCGACGGCTTCCCCCAAGCCCATGTTCAAGGTGATTTTGGTAATCCTGGGAGCAGCCATATTGGACGAATAGCGATATCGTTCAATCAGCTTTGGCAGAATTTCTTCTTTATACAGCGCGGCTAACCTGGTCATGACTGATCTGTTCTATTCGTTAGATATCGATAATTTCTTTCGTTGACTTGAAATAGCGGACCTTACGCCCATCCTCCAATGTTCTGAACCCGACACGGTCGGCCTTTTTGGTTTCGGGGTTGAAGATCCCGACATTGGACAGGTGAATCGGCATTTCTTTTTCTTCAATGCCTCCGGGCATACCCCGATTCGGATTTGGCTTTCTATGTTTTTTAACCAGATTCACGCCTTGAACAATCACCTTGCCGCCTTGGACGAATTTCTGAACCGAGCCTTTTTTGCCTTTGTCCTTGCCGGTCAAAACCATGACATCGTCGCCTTTTCTGATACGTTCCACGGCAAAACTCCTATAAAACTTCCGGTGCAAGGGAAATAATTTTCATGAATCTCTCGGTACGCAGTTCGCGCGTAACCGGCCCGAAAATCCGTGTGCCGATCGGCTGCAACTGCGCATTCAAAATCACCGCCGCATTTCCGTCGAAGCGCAACAGGGAACCATCCGGCCTTCGGACGCCCTTGCGGGTACGTACGACAACCGCGTTGTACACTTCACCCTTCTTAACCCTGCCTCGGGGTATCGCGTCCTTCACGCTGACCTTGATGATGTCACCGATACCTGCATAACGCCGGTGAGAGCCGCCAAGTACTTTGATACACATCACCTTTCGCGCACCGCTGTTGTCGGCCACATCGAGGCTGGTTTGCATCTGAATCATCGCTGTTTCCCGATTTCGTCTATGGTTTCTCTTCAGGGGAAGGAACGACCTATTGCTGTTTGGTTTCCAAGACCTCGAGCAATCGCCATGTTTTGCGCTTTGAGAGCGGCCGGCACGCGGTCAATGCAACCAAGTCCCCTTCCTGACATACATTTTCCTCGTCGTGAGCCATCAATCGAGTGGACCTTCTCACATATTTTCCGTAGACAGGATGCGGCACCAACCGCTCGACCAGCACCGTGATGGACTTATCCATTTTGTTGCTGACCACCCTGCCCTTGACGACTTGCTTCTGTTTCTCGGAATGGTCGCTCATGTTTCCGCTCTCGCCGTTTCGTGCAGGATGGTTTTAATCCGCGCGATATCCCGCCTCACCGACCGAATTCGATCCGGTTTTGACAATTGGCCGCTGCCTTTCTGCATTCTCAGATTGAACTGCTCCCTGAACAGGTCGTTCAGCAGCGATTCAAGCTCGTTCTTGGCTTTCTTTCTGACTTCGTTCGCGGTCATCACAGCACCGTCCTTATCGTAAATTTCGTTCTTATGGGCAGTTTCGCGGATGCCAGTTTAAAGGCTTCTCTTGCAATTTCTTCGGGTACGCCCTGAATCTCGTAAAGCATCGAGCCCGGCTTGATCTGGGCAATCCAATATTCGACGCTTCCTTTACCCTTACCCATCCGGACTTCCAAGGGCTTTTTGGATATCGGTTGGTCGGGAAACACACGAATCCAAAGCTTTCCAGTCCTTTTGACATGTCGTGTAATCGCCCTTCTGGCCGACTCGATCTGTCTGGCCGTGAGACGGCCGCGGGCGATGGCTTTCAAGCCGTATTCACCGAAACTGACGCTCGATCCGCGTTCCGCGAGGCCCCGATTTCTACCCTTTTGCTGTTTCCGGAATTTCGTTCTTTTTGGTTGAAGCATTTTCGTTATTCCCGATCAGGACGCAGCCTTCTGCTTCTCGTCCGTGTTGGTCTGTAAATCCGGATTCAGAACCTCGCCTTTAAAAATCCAGACCTTGACGCCGATCACTCCATAGGTGGTTTTGGCTTCGGCGAATCCGTAATCGATGTCCGCCCGCAGTGTATGCAAGGGAACCCGGCCTTCCCGGTACCATTCACGACGAGCGATTTCCGCGCCGTTCAGACGTCCGCTGACACTGATCTTCATGCCCTCCGCGCCGAGCCGCATGGTGTTGGTCACCGCACGTTTCATTGCCCGCCTGAACATGATCCGCTTTTCGAGCTGCTGTGCAACGCCTTCGGCGACCAATTGCGCATCCAGTTCCGGCTTTCTGATTTCCTCTACATTGAGGTGTACCGGAATCCCCATCATATCCGACACTTCGCGCCGCAACTTGTCGATATCTTCACCTTTCTTGCCGATCACGATTCCGGGCCGCGCGGTATGCACTGTGATGTGCGCATTGTTGGCCGGGCGATTGATTTGGATCCTGCTCACCGACGCATGAGCCAGCTTGTTCTTGATAAAGTCACGAATCTTCAAATCCATGTAAAGCAGCCTCGGATAATCCTTCGATTCCGCAAACCAGCGGGACGACCAATCTTTGATATATCCCAGTCGAATCCCGGTCGGATGAACCTTTTGTCCCATCTCAACTTCCCCTAATCAAACTCGGAGACTTTCACGGTAATGTGACAAGTCCGTTTAAGTATTCTGTTCGCCCGCCCTTTGGCGCGCGGCCTGATTCGCTTTTGAGTTGGCCCTTCGTCGACAAAAACGGTACTGACCTTCAGTTCGTCGATATCGGCTGCGTCATTATGTTCTGCGTTAGCGATCGCAGATTCGAGCACTTTCTTTATAATTCCCGCGGCTTTCTTGTCACTGAATTTCAACAGGTTCAACGCTCGCTCAACGGGCAGTCCCCGAATCTGGTCCGCGACCAACCGGCCTTTCTGAGCGGCAATCGGCGCGTTTCTTAGTTTTGCGGCAATTTCCATCGTCATTCCAGAGGCTTATTTCGATTTTTTATCGGCCAAATGACCTTTGTAAGTCCTGGTCGGCGCGAATTCGCCAAGTTTATGTCCCACCATATTTTCCGACACCAAGACAGGAACATGCTGACGGCCGTTATGGACTGCGATGGTAAGGCCGAGCATATCCGGAATCACCATCGAGCGTCTCGACCAAGTCTTGATCGGTCTCCGGTCATTATTCTTGGCTGCTTGAATGACTTTCTCATGAAGATGATGATCAACGAACGGGCCCTTTTTAATAGATCTCGGCACACTGCTTCTCCCGTTATTTTTGTTTACGGCGTCTTACAATCATGGCATCCGTACGCTTGTTGGTCCGGGTTTTGTGGCCCTTCGTCGGTTGCCCCCACGGGGAGACCGGATGCCTGCCGCCGGAAGTTCGGCCCTCTCCGCCACCATGCGGATGATCGACCGGATTCATCGCGACGCCGCGCACGGTCGGACGGACCCCTCGCCATCGCTTCGCACCGGCCTTTCCCAAGGAAGCCAAATTATGCTCGTGATTACCCACTTCTCCGATCACCGCCTTACACTCGGAATGCACTTTTCTCATTTCCCCCGAGCGCAATCGTAGCGTCGCATAGGTACCTTCTTTTGCAACCAGTTGCGCGGCCGATCCGGCACTTCGAGCGAGTTGAGCGCCTTTGCCGGGTTTCAATTCGATACAATGGATCTGCGTACCGACCGGAATGTTTCTCATCGGCATGCAATTTCCGGGTTTGATCGGTGTGAGATTGTTGCTGACCACTTCGGCGCCTACTTCGAGCCCCTTAGGCGCGATCATGTAGCGCCGCTCGCCGTCTTTATATCGAACCAAAGCGATATGCGCGGTCCGATTCGGATCATACTCCAACCTCTCGACAATACCCTGAACACCGATCTTATCCCGCCTGAAGTCGACGATCCGATAACGCTGTTTGTGTCCCCCGCCGGTATGCCGCTGTGTAATCCTGCCCTGATTGTTGCGCCCGCCGTTCTTGCTCTTTTTTTCGAGCAGAGGTCGATAAGGCTCTCCCTTATGCAGACCCTCGGTGCGCACGCGGACCACAAATCGGGTTCCCGGCGAAGTCGGTTTATGTTTTACTACGGCCATTATTCGTTACCAATTCTATCTCGAGGCATCGTACCGGCTACGTTCCGGTGAAATCAATATCATGTCCGGGCTTCAGCCGGACATAGGCTTTTTTCCAATCCGATCTTTTTCCAGTGGTCCGGCCGAAGCGCTTTGTTTTTCCCTTGATGTTTGCGACCTGAACCGCATCCACCTCGACACTGAACATCATCTCGACGGCTCGTTTGATCTCGGGCTTGGTCGCCGATTTTTGCACCCTGAACACAAAGCGTTTCATCGAATCCGCGGCGACGGTACTTTTCTCGGATACGACCGGTGACTGGATCACGGTCGATAAATATTGTTGATTCATCCCAATCTCTCCTCGAGTACGCCCACCGCCCGCCTGGTCAGGATCACGGTATTTGCGGAGACGAGACCCACCGGATTGATATTGATCGCGGTCCCGACGTCGGTACCGGGCAAATTCCTCGAGGAAAGGTCGAGATTTCTGTCCTCCGTATCTGTCACGATCAATGCCTTCGACACGTTGTATTCCTTCAGTTTCGTCGCGAGCAGCTTGGTTTTCGGATGATCCGGAACGATATCCTCGCTGACTACCAAACGGCCTTGCCTCAGCAATTCCGATAGAATCGAGCGCATGCCCGCCTGATACATCTTGCGATTCACTTTCTGTGCGTAATTGCGGGGACGAGCGGCGAACGTAACCCCGCCGCTGCGCCAAATCGGGCTGCTGGATGATCCAGCGCGCGCACGGCCGTTGCCCTTCTGACGCCAGGGCTTGCGCCCGCCGCCCCGGACATCGGCACGGCTCTTCTGCGCCTTCGTCCCTTGTCGCGCACCCGCCAGATAGGCGGTTACCAGTTGGTGTATCAAGGCTTCATTCAGAGGCTGACCGAATACCTTCTCGCTGACCGGTACGGCATCCGCCGAATCGCTTTCACTAATCGATGGAATCTCTAGGTTCATGACTTATTTCTGGCTTTCTTTTTTATCGCCGGTGTGATGATGACATCCGAACCCTTTGCGCCGGGTACCGCGCCCTTGATCAACAGCAGCTTTCTCGCCGGATCGATGCGGAGTATGCTCAGATTCTGGATGGTCTTACGCACATTACCCATATGACCGGCCATTTTTTTTCCTTTGAATACCCGACCCGGCGTTTGATTTTGTCCGATTGAGCCGGGTGCCCGGTGGGACAGCGAATTGCCATGCGTACTGTCCTGAGTCCTGAAATTGTGCCGCTTCACACATCCGGCGAAGCCCTTACCGATGCTGGTGCCCCGAACATCCACGAATTGCCCTACTTCGAAACGATCCAATTCGATATTGGTCCCGACGGTCATGTTTTCCGCTTCACCATCCTCCAGGCGGAACTCCCAAAGGCCCCGTCCGGATTCAACACCCGCTTTCGCATAGTGGCCGGTCAGCGGTTTGCCGATGCGCGAGACTCTTTTGCTCCCGGTCGTAACCTGAATGGCCCGATAGCCGTCCTTCTCGATGCTCTTAACCTGGGTGACCCGGTTGGATTCGACCTGAACCACAGTCACCGGTATCGATACCCCTTCTTCGGTAAAAACCCGGGTCATCCCGAACTTTCGCCCCACAAGACCAATAGGCATCAGTCGTTTCCTCTTTACAATACAAGTTCTGCTGGTGATTAGTTGAGCTTGATCTGTACGTCGACACCTGCGGCGAGATCCAGCTTCATCAGCGCATCGACCGTTTTCTCGGTGGGATCGATAATAGCCAAGAGCCGCTTATGGGTCCTCAGCTCATATTGATCCCGCGCATCCTTGTTAACATGTGGAGAAATCAATACCGTAAACCGTTCTTTCTTGGTCGGTAACGGGATCGGTCCCAACACCTGAGCGCCGGTGCGGCGGGCCGTTTCGACGATTTCGCTGGCCGATTGATCGATCAATTTATGGTCGAAGGCTTTGAGCCGGATTCGGATACTTTGTTTGGCCATTTTAATTACTCAATAATCTTCGAAACGACGCCCGCGCCCACGGTGCGCCCGCCTTCACGAACCGCAAACCGCAAACCGTCTTCCATCGCAATCGGCGATATCAGTTTCACGGCCACCGTGACATT